>NZ_JAAGPP010000074.1:0-42995 GCF_017104975.1 Burkholderia sp. Ac-20344 | reverse complement strand
GCCGCTGCGCCCGCCAGCACCGCACGGCGGCGCGGATCGAACGGTCGCGCGCTCACCGTGCGCCTCCGCGTGCCGCGGCCGGCAGCGTCGCGACGAGCGCGCGCCAGTCGTCGCGTTCGACCTTGCCGGGCTTGCGCTCGCCGAACAGCAGCGCGACGTGGTCGCCTTGCCGGTCGAACAGCTCGAGCGACGTGACGATGCCGTCGCTCGTCGGCTTCTTCACGACCCACGCGGCGGCGATCAGGTCCTCGCGCACGTGCAGGTTGAAGCCCGGGTCGAGCACGTTGATCCATGCGCCGACCTCGCACACGTTCGCGACGGGGCCCGTATGGATCTGGATCATCCCCGTGTTGCCGACGAACACCATGATCGGCTGGCCGCTCTGTGCCGCCTGCTGGAGCACGTGGCGCAGCGCGTGCGCGGTTTCGACCGGATACGCGTATTGCGGATCGGCGAGACGCAGCGCCTGCATGCGGCTCACGCCGAAGCGCCGCGTGATGCCGAAGAACTGGTGCGTGTCGGTCATCGCGTCCCACGCGGCGCGGAAGCCCGCGACGTCGATCTCGGTGTCGGCGCGCTCGGGCGTCTTCGGCGCGGCGGGCGCGACCTCGAGCCCCGGCTCCTGCGACGGCGCGCGCCAGCGCTCGACGAACGCGTCGTACGCGGCGTGGTCGCTGTGCGCGCGCAGGTACACCTTGTGGATCGCATGACCCTGCGCGTCGAAGAACTGCAGGCTCTTCAGCGGGCCGTGCGCGGTCTCGTCGCGCACCGCGAACGCCGATACCCAGTGACGATAGAAGATGCGCAGGTCGATATCGCCGAGCGCGAGGCCGACGGGGCCGTCATGGCTCATCTGCGCATACTCGCCGTCCTTCTCGTGGACGGCCGTGTCGTTGCGCGTGAGCGCCATCACGCGGCCGAGGCGCGGCATTTCCTCGAACATCGCCGGAAAGCGCGCGTCGAGCCGCACGACGTGCTCGCCGACGAATGCGGCGAGCGCCTCGCCTTCGCTGACGCCGAGCGCCTGCGCGACGTCGCGGTTGCGCAACTGGCGCTCGGTCTTGAGCTTGATGAATGCGTCGCGCAGCGCGGTGGCCGCGCGGGCCGGCGTGGCCGGTTGACCGGGAAGGGCGGATTGCATCATGTCGGACTCCTTCAAGTAACGGTTGGGGTGGCAGCGCGGGCGGCGCGCATCAGAAATCCACTTTCATGCTGACGGCGACCGTGCGTCCGGACGACGTATACGCATCGAGCACCTGCGAATCGGCCGCGATGCCGCGCACGTCCGACCAGTTCCAGTATTTGCGGTCGAACAGGTTGCGGATGCCGATCGTCGCGCTCACGTGCTTGTTGAAACGGTAGCCGCCGCGCAGGTCGACGACGAACGACGACGGTGGCGAGAAGCACGTCTTGTTCGAACAGTCGGACTTGTCGATGTCCTTGTCGCGTTTCGCGGCCTGGAACAGCAGGTCGGTCTGCACGTACCAGCGCTCGGTCGGCTCGTAGCGCACGCCGAACACGGCCGAGAACGGGTTGACGGTGTTGAGCGGCTGGCTCGCCGCACCGTCGTTCTGCGTCGAGCCCTTCGTGAACGCCATCGCCGTCTTCAGCGTGATGCCGTTCGGCATCACCCATTCGGCGCGGCCTTCGAGGCCGTGGATCCGCGCGTCGGCGAAGTTCACGTACTGGAACACGAACGGGTCGGTTGGCCGGCCGCTGCCGGCGATCGTCGTGCGCGAGATGAAGTTGCGGTAGCGGCCCGTGAACGCGGCCGCGCTATAGCGCACGACGCCGTAGCCGGTGCCGGCCTTGCCGCGCAGGCCGGCTTCGAACGTGTCGCTCGTCTCGGGCTTCAGGTTCGGGTTGCCGATCGACGTGTAGCCGTATACCGGGTTCGAGAAGCTGCTGTTCACCTGGTCGGGTGTCGGCGCGCGGAAGCCGTGCGCGTACTGCACGTACGGAATGACCGCGGGCGTGATCTCGTAGAGCACGGCGACACGCGGCGACAGTTCGTTCGCGCTCGTCGACACGGCCTTGCCGGTGAACAGCGGATCGTTCTCGGTGGGGCTCAGCCGGTAGGTGTCGAAGCGCAGGCCCGGCGTGACGAGCAGGCGGCCGTAGCCGATCTGGTCCTGCACGAACGCGCCGAACAGCGTGTAGTCGGTGTCGGGGAACGCCTTGTTCGGGAACGCTTCGCCGACGCCCGGCACCGTGCCGTCACGCAGGTTCGTCACGCGCGACACGCTGCCGTCGACCCCATACAGCAGCTTGTGCGCGAACGGGCCGGTCGCGAAGCCGCTCTCGGCGAACGCGGAGCCGCCGAACGTGCGCTCCTTGTACTGGTTGTCGCGCGAACGCGAAGGCGCCCTGCCGCGCGTCTCGAACGCGTACTGGTCCTGCTTCGCGTCCTGGTAGTAGAACTGCACGTGCGCGGTCTGGAACCAGCGGAACGCATCGTCGCGGAAATCGTAGTCGACGCTGAAGCGGTTGCGCTCGAGCCGGTCGTAGGTCGTGAGGCCGAGCGTGGTCGGCGGGCTGATCGCCGACAGCACGTCGGTGCTCACGCGGCGTTGCACCGTTTCGGCGGTGAACCTGATCGTGTCGCGCGTGGTCGGCGTCAGCACGAGCTTGCCGAGCAGCGATTCCGAATAGACGTCCTGCGGGTTCGACGTGGTGCGCAGCGTGCTCGCCGAGTTGTTGCTGCCGCGCGTGTCGACCTCGTGGCCGCGCCGCCCGTCGGCGATGATCATCCCCTGGAGGCGGTCGTTGCCGCCCGCGGCCGACACGGTCGCGCCGATGCTGCGGTCGGCCGAGTCGTAGCTCGGCCGGAACGAGAAGTAGTAGGGCTTGTTGTAGATCGACAGCAGGTCGCGCGGATCCTTCGTGATGAAGTTCACCGCGCCGGTCAGGCCGTCGCTGCCGTAAAGTGCCGAGGCCGGCCCGCGCAGGATCTCGATGCGCTTGAGCGTGTCGAGATCGGCGTAGTCGCCGCGCCCCGCTTCGAGCGGGCCGAATGAAAACGCGTTCGGCAGGCGGATGCCGTCTTCCATCAGCAGCACGCGATTGCCTTCGAGGCCGCGGATGTTGATGCTCGAATCGCCGTCGCGGCCGCCGCCGAGCGCGGCGCTGCCGGGCCGGTACGCGGTGCGCCGCACCGTGATGCCCGGTTCGTAGCGCAGCGCGTCCTTGATGTTGGTGGCCTGCTGTTCTTCCAGATCCTCGTCGGTGATCACCGAGACGGACGCCGCCGTGCGGCTCGCGGCCGTGGCGGTGCGGTTGGCGGTGACGGTGACGGGGTCGAGCAGCGCCGCATCGCCGCGCGTGGACGCGGCGACGAGGAGGGTTGAAGGCGGGGTGGCGCCTTGCGGCGACGAATCGGCGTGAGCCGGGGCGGCGGACAGGCCGAACGCGCCGAACAGTGCGGCACAGATCGGCCGCCGCGCCAGCGTATAGCAATGCACAGGTGGTCTCCCATTGACGATGACAAGCCCGAAGGCTGGCTGGGTGACGCGTTCACCTGGCTGGCCCGCCCGCGCACGGAAGGCGGCGAGCGGCGAATTGAAAGGCAACTGATAACTTTACCAGTGTAAATGAGAATTATTATCAATACAAGAACGCAAAGCGGCTCGTGTGGGTGAGCGCTCACCTGCGCGGCTCGGGCGAGCCGCGGCGGGAAATTCGGGAGAAACGCGCCGGTACGCTAGGCCAGCGCTTCGATGCGTATCAGCAGGTTGCGTGCATGCGAGATGAACGCGTCGTGCGTGGCACGATCGCCGTGGCTCTCGAGGCCCGCCTGTTCGGCGAACGCGACCTGTTCGGTGTACAGGTCGACGATCGCACGGCGTGCGTCAGGGGGAAGCGCGCGGATCATCGACACGATCAGCAGTTCCTGCGCGCGAAGCGTGCCGGACAGCGTCTGGACGTTCATGCTGGCCTCCTCGGACGATGCGGCGGCGAGCCGCTCTTTCCATACTAGGCGGTCGGCGTACGCTGCGCAGGCGCGGTGTTCGCGAGGCGGTAGCGGAATGCGATTCGATGCGGCAATCGAGGGTGCCGTTGCGCGACGCGAAACGCGCTGCGCGCGGCGGGGCACCGCGAATCGAAGCGTGCAGGGATTGCAGGGATGCGAATGGAATCAGCCGGCCGTCGTGGCGGCCTGCGCATCGCGCACGACCTGCGCGACGCGTTCGACGAACTCGACGTCGACGCTCGACAGCGCTTCGCGCTTGCCGTCGGGCATCTCGACCATCAGGCGATACGTGACGTCCTGCGTGGTCCACGCGAGATAGCCGACGACGGCGAGCATCACGCCGACGACGAGCGCGGCGCTCGATCCGGCGATGCCGCCGGCGACGGCGGCGGCCGCGCCGATCAGCGAGATCAGCGACGGCACGAGGCGGTTCTTCGGAATCTTGACGACATCGACCTGGCGGATGTCACGCAGCGCGAATACCTGCCCGGCGGCCGACAGGCCGTTGCGCGTGATCGTCACGCCGCGTTCGTTGAATGCGTTTTCCATCGTGTGTTGCGTGGACGAAAACGCGCAGCGTAGCAGGTTTCGTTGCTGCATCAAACGAGACCGACTGCCGCACGGTGCGTGCGGCGCGGCTGAAATGCGGGAAGCGGGTGGAGCGGGAAGGCGTTCAGAACTGCAGCCGGCCGTCGCCGTAAAGCCGGCCCGGCACGTGCGAGGCGACGACCTCGGCGATCTCTTCGTCGGTCGATTCGGCCGGCACGATCTGGCGCCGCGCGGGCGCGTCGAGATGCATCGTCCACTCGACGAGGCGATACGGCCGGCCCCACGGGCGCTGCATTTCGACCGATACGCGGCAGCTCTGGACCGGCATCGAATGTTGGCACGTCAGAATCGCGTGCAGATGGCTGAAAACGGTATCTTCGATCATCATGGCCTCCGATCCTGTCTTGTGGGCAATCGATGGCGGCGCCGTCGGCGGTTCAAAAAAAAAGCCGCCGATGCTCAGGCGGCCAACAGGGGGGGTGAGAGCATCCTCTCAGCCCAGAATTAAGCGAAACTTAAAAGCGCATAAAAAAGCGCCCCGCGTGGAGCGGGGCGCTTCTTGCCGTCGTGATCCGCGAGTTAAGCGGATGCTTTAGAACTTGTGACGGATACCGATACGTGCGGCGATCTGGTTCTTCGAACCCGTGCCCGACGTGTTGAAGTAGCTCGTGCTCGAGCCGATCTGCGCTTGCACGCCCTTGCCCGATGCCTGCTGGTACACGACCAGGCCGTACACGTCCGTACGCTTGCTGAGTGCGTAGTCGGCGATACCGTTGACCTGGTTCCAGTGCCACGAGTTGCCGTTCTGCGTTGCGTTCGTGTACGTGTAGCCGAGGCCGCCCGACAGCGCCGGCGTGAATGCGTACTTCGCGCCTGCTTCATACGCGTTGTAGAACGTGCCGCCCGCGCCCGAAACGGTCGAGAACTGCGTACGCGTCCACAGCAGCCATGCCGTTGCCGGGCCCCAGACGTAGCGGCCGCCGACGCCGTACGTGCGCAGGTCGCGGACGTTGCCGGTGCTGATGTTCGCGATCGTCGTCGAGAAGGCCGGCGTCGACTGGCTCGGGAAGCGGATGTCCGTGTAGGCTGCGCCGACCGACAGCGGGCCGTTCGCGTAGTTCAGGCCGAAGCTGTATGCGCGCGACGAGCCTGCCGTCGTCGTCGTGCCCGACGTCGTGGCCGGTGCGCCGGCGAAGTCCGTCGAGTTCGAGAAGCCGTACAACGCGCCGAACGTGAAGCCCGAGTAGTTCGCGCTCTGGAACTTCACGGCGTTGTTGATGCGGCTCGACGTGAGCTGGTCGATGTCGTTCACGTGGTACGCGTAGTTGCCACCGACCGTGTTGCCGCCCGTCGAGTAGTTCGAGCCGAGGATGTCGGTCGAGAACGAGTACTGGCGACCGAACGTGACCGTGCCGTATTGCGACTGGCTCAGGCCGACGTAAGCCTGGCGGCCGAAGATCGCGCCACCCTGGCCGATCGTGCCGTTACCGCTGTTGAAGCCGTTTTCGAGCACGAAGATCGCCTTCAGGCCGCCACCGAGGTCTTCGGTGCCGCGCAGGCCCCAACGGCTGCCCTGGGCAACGCCGTCGTCGTACTTGAACAGCTTGCCCGAGCCGCCGTTGGCGGTCTTGCTGTGGTTCACGTAGCTGATACCGGCATCGATGACACCGTACAGGGTCACGCTGCTTTGTGCGTGTGCCGTGCCGGCCGTTGCTGCCAGGGCGGCGATGGTCAACAGTTTCTTGTTCAAAGGATTCTCCGAGCGAATAAATGGCGTGTCCAGTTGCGGTTCCGGCGCTCTCTATGGGCGCTTTCACGTACCGGCGGCAACTTTATCGAGGGGCCACGTAATGAATATGACAGCGACTGTCATATGAAGAATGTGTGGCGTCGATGCGACACCGAATCATGCCCGGGTTGTATGGCGGGGGTTATACCGATTTCGGCAGAGAATCGATCCGGATCGGGAATATGCACATGAAATAAGCTTGGTTGGTGGCGTTCCGGCCCCATGCCACGATCCGTGTTCCAACCAACGACACGGGACAAGAGGACACCATGCGACGTTCATTCCTGACCGGCCTCGGCGCACTCGCCGCGGCGCTGGCATTCGCGGCGCCCGGTGCGCACGCCGACTCGCAAACGCTGAAGATCGGCACGATGAGCGGCCCCGACGCGCAGATCTGGACCGAGGTGACGAAGGTCGCCGCGCGCGAAGGCCTCGCGATCAAGGTCATCGAATTCAACGACTACGTGCAGCCGAACGCGGCGCTCGATTCCGGCGATCTCGACGCGAACGGCTTCCAGCACCAGCCGTTCCTCGACAGCCAGATCAAGCAGCGCGGCTACAGGATCGTCAACGTCGGGCTCACGTACACGGCGCCGATGGGCTTCTATTCGAAAAAGCTCAAGTCGCTGAAGGACTTGCCGGCGGGTGCGAAGGTCGGGATCCAGAACGATCCGTCGAACGGCAACCGCGCGCTGCTGCTGCTGCAGAAATACGGCGTGATCAAGCTGAAGGCGGGCGCCGGGACCAACGGCGTGAACGCGACGCCGCTCGACGTCGCCGAGAACCCGAAGAAGATCAAGATCGTCGAACTCGACGCCGCGCAGCTGCCGCGCGCGCTGCCCGATCTCGATGCCGCGTCGATCAACACCGACTACGCGGTGAAGGCCGGGCTCACGCCGGTGAAGGATGCGATCGCGATCGAGGACCTGCGCGGGCCGTACGCGAACCTGATCGCGGTGCGTGCGCAGGACAAGGACAAGCCGTGGGTGAAGAAGCTCGTCGCGGCCTATGAATCGGACGACGTGCGCAAGTTCATCGACCAGAAGTTCGGCGGCGCGATCATACCGGCGTTCTGAACGGTCACGTGTGCCGCCCGCCCGGCCGGAGGGATCGCCGGCATGCCGGAAAGCAAATCGCCCGCGCAAGCGGGCGATTTCGTTGGTGCGGGCGGGGGCGCGCGGGGGGGGCGTGATACGCGCCGCGACCCGGCGCGCGGGCCGGCCGCTCAGGCCGACAGCAGCGAACCGGTGCGGATCGCGGTCGCGCCGGCAATCCGCGCGACTTCCATGCCGGCCGTCGCGAAGCGCACGATCTGGCGCGCGTACAGCACGCCCGACACGCTGCTCTTCAGCGTGACGACGCGATCGGTCAGCGGATCGACGATGTCGGCCACGGCCTGGCCGGCCTCGATCATCGCGCCGACCGGCGTGCGGAACACGATCACGCCCGACACCGGTGCGACGAGCGGATCGGTGCCCGCGAGCGGCGTGGCCGGATGCGCGAGCGGCGGCAGCGGCGCCGGCGTGCCGTCGACGACACCGCGCTCGGTCAGGTATTCGACGATCGCCTGCGCGTCCTTTTCGGCGAATTCGTACGACACGTCGCGCTCGCTGCGCAGCTCGACCGTGACGGAAATCGCGCCGTTCGGGATCGGGAAGCGGTCGCCGAAGCGGTTGCGCAGATCCGACCAGCAGAAGCTGTGGATCTCGTCGAACGGGTTGCCGACCGAATTCAGCGCGAGCAGCGACGCCTGCGCGTCGAGATAGCGCGACAGCGGCTCGACGTCGGGCCACAGATCGGGATTCGTATAGAGGTGCATCACCGCATCGCTGTCGCAATGCAGGTCGAGCACGATATCGGCGTCGAACGACAGCTTCTGCAGTGCGAGGCGCTGCGAATCGAGCTCGGTGCGCGGCGTCTGTTCGTCGAGCGCTTCGCGCATCGCGGCGCGCACGGCGACGAGGTTGTGCTGCGCGTCGTTCGTGAGGCGGCTTTCGACGCGCGGCAGCACGAGCGCGGCGAGATCGTAGAAATTGCGGTTGAAGTTCTGCATCGAGCCGAGCTCGAAGCGGCCGAGGTGATCGCCGAACACGTGTTGCGACAGGCCGATCGGGTTCGGCACGGGCACGATGACGACTTCGCCGCGCAGCTTGCCGGCCGTCTCGAGCGCGGCGATCTTGCGGCGCAGCAGCGTGGCAACCAGCATGCCGGGCAGTTCGTCCGCATGCAGCGACGACTGGATATAGACCTTCTTGCCGCCGCGCGGGCCGTAGTGAAAGCTCGTGATCTGGCGTTCGGTACCGACGGCGGGGGAAATCAGCGGATGGGTCTGCGTTTGCATGATGGGGGAGTGCGGCGCAGCCGCGAATGATCCGGTGTGCGTGGAAGATCGATTGTACGTTGCCTTCCTCACCGCCATCAAACCGGCGCCGGAACGCGCTGATTTTCGTTGAGAATCATCAGGTTGATACGGAAAAAATAACGCTGCCGGCGCCCCGCGCACAAACGAAACGGGCTCCTTGCGGAGCCCGTTCGTGCCGAAGCGCTGCGTGCGCTTGCGTGGCGGCTTACTTGCCGTAGACGTCGAAATCGAAGTATTTCTTCGCGATCTTGTCGTACGTGCCGTCCTTGCGCATGCCGGCGATCGCGCCGTCGATCTTCGCCTTCAGGTCGGTGTCTTCCTTGCGCAGGCCGATGCCGGCGCCGTTGCCGAGCGTCTTCGGATCGTCGATGTCCTTGCCGGCGAAGTCGAAGTTCGCGCCGCGCGGGGTCTTCAGGAAGCCGATTTCAGCCTGCACCGCGTCCTGCAGCGCGCCGTCCAGACGGCCCGAGATCAGGTCGGCGTAGACCTGGTCCTGGTTCTGGTAAGGCACGACGTTCACGCCCTTCGAGGCCCAGTACGTCTTCGCATAGGTTTCCTGGATCGTGCCCTGCTCGACGCCGACCGACTTGCCCTTCAGCGATTCGGCCGTCGGCATCAGGCCGGTGCCCTTCTTCGTGACGAGGCGCGTCGGCGTGTTGAACAGCTTCGCCGAGAACGCGATCTGTTCCTGACGCGCCGGCGTCATCGACATCGACGACAGTACGCCGTCGAACTTGCGGGCCTTCAGCGCCGGAATCATCCCGTCGAAGTCGTTTTCGATCCACACGCACTTCGCGTTCATGCGGCGGCAGATTTCGTTGCCGAGGTCGACGTCGAACCCGACCACCTTGCCGTCAGCGCCTTTCGATTCGAAAGGCGGGTAGCTTGCGTCGACGCCGAACCGCACGGTCGACCAGTCCTTCGCATATGCGCCGCCGGCCGATACGGCGAGCAGGGCTACGGTCACAGCCGCAAGAATCTTTTTCACTCGGTGACTCCTCGTTTTGTTCGATGGGTGCGCGGTTGTGCCGCGCCGTAAGCCTTCGGCCCGCCGCGGCTTCGCGTCAGGCTGTCCGTTTCGCCCACCCGATGCGGGCGCGCGACGTGCGCAAGATTATCAAGACAAAATACCGGCAGGGCGCCTAGGACAAGCCCCGATACCGGGCCCGGCGGCAGCGCGTCACGTGCGCTGCCGTTTCAGACACATGAACGATTCAGCCGAGCGTTTCGTTGACCGCACGCTGCAGGCACGTGACGAATTGCGTGACGGCGGGCGTGGGCAGCAGGTCGCGCCGCGCGATGATCGACAGGTCGAAGCGCGGCATGCTTTCGTCGAGCTCGGCCGTGCGGATGCCGAGCGGCGCCACCATCGCGGCGAGCGGGCGCGTGAAGCAGCCGATCACGTCCGAGCGCGCGACGAGCCCGAGCGTCACCGCGAACGACATCGGCGAGCGCAGCAGGCGCTTCGGCAGCGGCAGCCCGTGCGCCTCGAACATCCCGACCATCACGCTGTGCGGAAACTGCTCGGCGCCGACGGTGACGATCCACTCGGCATCGAGCAATTCCTCTAACCGGCGTGCGTGCGCAAGCGGGTGGCCGTCGCGCATCACGACGGTGAATTCGGTCGACAGCAGCGGCGATTGCGTGAAATCGCGGTCGAGCGCGGGCACATGGTGCATTGCAGCGATGTCGAGCGTGCCGTTGCGCAACTGCGCGAGCGCGTCGGGCACCGTCACTTCCTCAAGATGCAGGCTCACGTTCGGCATCGACTGGCGGAATGCCGTCACCGCGCGCGGCAGCGCCGTCAGCGCGATCGACGGCATCGTGCCGACCGCGACGCGCCCCGACATCTCGCCTTTCACCTGCTCGACGGCCTCGACCGTGCGGCGGATGTCGCCGAGCAGCTGCTCGGCGCGCGGCAGCAGCGCATGGCCGCACGCGGTCAGCTCGACGCCGCGTACGCTGCGCGCGAGCAGCTCCGCATTGAGCGCCGTTTCGAGCTCGCGGATCGTATGCGTGATCGCGGGCTGCGTGACGCCGAGCTCGCGCGCGGCGGCGCGCAGGCTCTTGTGATGCGCGGCGGAGACGAACGCCTGGAGCTGCGCGATGTTCAGGGGATTGCGGATGCGGGTCATCGATCGGGTCCGGTTGGCGCGATGGTGTGGCGGGCGACGTGGTTGAGCAGTATTCGGTAGCGATCCTGACGGTTGCGTGCGCGGGGTTTTGCGCCGCCGGGATGAAGCATCGCGAGCCGACGCGCGGTGGGTGGCGGCGCGGCGACCATCATGCGCCGGTTCGTGCGCGGAACGCCTGACGATACCGCTGCGGCGACGTGCCGACGATGCGCGTGAACCGTTCGCGAAACGCGGTGACCGAACCGAACCCGGCCTCCGTCGCGACATGCTCGATCGACAGCGCCGTGACCTCCAGCAACTGCTGCGCATGCCTGACGCGCGCGGTCTGCAGCCATTGCCGCGGCGACGTGCCCGTCTGCTCCTGGAAGCGCCGCGTCAGCGTGCGCACGCTCGTCGACGCCTTGCGGGCCATCGCGTCGAGCGTGAGCGGCTTGCGCAGGTTGGCCTGCAGCCAGTCCATCAGGCCTTGCAGGCCATCGGTGCCGCTCGGCCATTCCGGCACGATGAACTGCGCCTGCCCGCCCTCGCGGACACGCGGCGCCACTGCGCAGCGCGCCGCGTCGACGGCGACCGCCGCGCCGTAGTCGGCCTGGATCATGTGCAGGCACAGATCGAGGCCGGCCGCCGCGCCGGCCGACGTCAGGATCTGCCCGTTGTCGACGAACAGCACGTTCGGGTCGACCTTCACGCGCGGATAGCGGCGCGCGAGTTCGGCGGCCGCGAGCCAGTGCGTCGTTGCGCGCAGGCCGTCGAGCAGCCCGGCTTCCGCGAGCACGAACGCGCCGCTGCAGATCGACGCGATCCGGCAACCGCGCGCGGCCGCCGCGCGCAGTGCGGCGATCACGTGGCGCGACGTGGGCGCGAGCGGCACGGACGTGCCGGGAACGACGATCGTATCGGCATCGGCGAGCGCGTCGAGGCGAAACGGGGGGCGCAGGTCGAACAGGTCGCCGGCGACACGCGCGTGCTCGCTGCACACGCGCACGCGGTACGGGTGCGCGACGTCGGGCGAGCGCACGCGCGCGAACGTGTCGCACGCCATGCCCAGATCGAACGGGACGACATCGGGCAGGGCGAGTACGGCGACCGTATGCATGGCGTTGAAGGGCGCGTGGCCAGAATCCGTTTAAAGATGTCATTTTAGCCAGTGGCCCGGAGCGGCACCACACGCGACAATCGTCACGGACCAATCTGGAGGCTGCCGATGCAACAAGACGATCGCAATGCGTTGCGGAACCTGCAATACCTGTCGTGGCTGGAGGCGACCACGCTCGTCGTGCTGGTGTGCATCGCCGTACCGCTCAAGCACCTGGCCGGTTATCCGGCCGCGGTATCGATCATGGGCCCGGTGCACGGCATCGCGTTCGCGATGTACGTATGGGCGGTCGTCGGCACCGCGTCGAGCGGGCTGTGGAGCAAGACCGAAGTCGCACGGCTCGTGCTGGCCGCCGTCGTGCCGTTCGTCGGGCTGACGAGTGCCGGATGGATCGCGCGCAGGAGGCACGCACGATGATCTACCTGTGGCTCAAGGCCGTGCATGTCGTTGCCATGGTCACGTTCATCGGCGGCTTGCTGCTGCTGTCCGTCGGCGTGCGTATCGCCAACCTCGCCGTGCATCGTGCGGTGCGGCGCTGGGACCGCACGGTGACGGCACCCGCGCTCGCGCTGGTCTGGATCGCGGGGATCGCGCTGGCGCTGAACGGTCACTGGTTCGGCGCGGCGTGGCTGTGGGGGAAGCTCGTGGTGGTCGTCGCGCTGTCGGCGCTGCACGGGATCCTGGCCGGCACGCTGCGGCGCATGGAACGCGACGATCTCGTCGTCGTGCCGGCGCCCTGGCTCGGGCAGGCCGCGGGCGCGGTCGTGGCCGCGACCGCGATCGTCGTCGGGCTGGTCGTGATCAAGCCGTTCTGACGCGCCGGCCGGCGCGAGCCGGCCATCGGCAGAGGCAGGCCCTACGCCAGCGCCATCTCGACCGCCGCCAGCGTGCGGCGCCGAATCCAGCCGCTCGCGATCCGGATCGTGAGCCAGTACGGCATGAACAGCAGCCGCGTACGGGCGGTCGGGCAATGCACGAAGGTTTCGGTGCGCAGCATGTGCGCCCCCGACGCCAGCCCGACGACCTCGAAGCGCAGCACCAGTTTCGCGTCGCGCGGGTCGTCGTGCTGCACGAACGCCGCTGCGTCGGCGATCGCCAGCACGCCGAGGTCCGGACGCCAGAAGCGGCCGACGAGGCCGAGCGACAGCGACCTGTCGTTGCGATGCAGCGGCGTGAACGCATGGAGGCCGAAGCGTTCGCGTTCGCGTCGCGTGGTGCCGTGGCGCAGCGACGCGGCAAGGGCTGCGGGGAATTCGCGAACGTTGAGCAGCGCATCGACGACCGGATCCGTGCGCATGTCGAGCGCGGTGACCGCGTCGATGATGCGTGCCGGAGCGGCATCGATCGGCCTGGATTCATGCACTTCGTGGAAGCCGAACGACGGGATGAACGGAGGCTTGCGCGCCGAGGTCCGCGTGCTCGATTCGGAGACGATGCCGAGCGCGTGCATGGGGGCTCCTGAAGGCAAAGTGCGATCGTAGCACCGGGCGTGGATTCGTGGCGCGACGCGTGCCCGGTGCACCCCGCGCCGTGACGCATCGACAAAAAAAGCCTGGAAACTAGCGTTCCCAGGCCTGGAGGCCATCAACGATGATGGTGGAGGAGACGATGCCGTCCCGATGCGCGCCGTCCTTCTGCCGGCGACGTCGCGTACGATCCGCGGTCAGATCGCCCAGCCGCCGAGATAGAACGTGACGAGCACGGCTGCGATGAGCACGGTGCCGACGTTGAGCTTGCGGAATTCGCCGCTGGCGAGGCGGCCGATCACGAGCGTCGAGAAACCGAGCATGATGCCCGTCACGATGTTCGCGGTCAGCACGATGAACACCGCGCACACGAGGCCCGACATCGCGTCGACCATGTCGTCCATGTGCAGTTTGCTCACGCTGCCGAGCATCAGCAGGCCGACGTACATCAGCGCCGGTGCCGTGGCGTACGACGGCACGAGGCCCGCGAGCGGCGAGAAGAACATCACGACGAGGAACAGCAGGCCGACCACGGCAGCCGCGAGGCCCGTCTTCGCGCCGGCGGCCACGCCGACGCTCGACTCGATATAGGCCGCCGCCGGCGCGCCGCCGAGGAAGCCGGAGAAGATCGAGCTGATCGAATCGGCGGTCAGCGCGCGGCCGCCGTTGACGATGCGGCCGTTCTCGTCGAGCTGGCCGGCCTGGCCCGCGACCGCGCGGATCGTGCCGGTCGCGTCGAACACGGCGGTCATCACCAGCGCCAGCACGCTCGGCAGCACGGCCATCGACAGCGCGCCCTTGATGTCCATCGCGCCGATCAGCGATGCATGGCCCGGTGCGCTCAGCGACGGCAGCGCGAAGATGCCGCGGTACTTCACGCTCGGATCGAAGATCAGGCCGAACACCGAGATCGCGATCACGACGAGCAGGATGCCGCCCGGCACGCGCCGCTTTTCGAGGCCGAAGATCGCGGCCAGGCCGACGACCGACATGATGACCGGGAACGCGGTGATCTGGCCGAGCGAGACCGGCAGGCCGGCGCCCGGGTTCTTGATCACGAGGCCGACGTCGTTCGATGCGATCAGCAGCAGGAACAGGCCGATGCCGATCCCGGTGCCGTGCGCGACGCCCGCGGGCAGGTTGCGCAGGATCCACGAGCGCACGCCGGTGACCGAGATGCCGGTGAACACGAGGCCCATCAGGAACACGGCGCCGAGCGCGACCGTCGGATGCAGCCCCTTGCCGAGCACGAGGCCGAACGCGGTGAATGCGGTCAGCGAGATCGCGCAGCCGATCGCGATCGGCAGCTTCGCCCACAGGCCCATCAGCAGCGAACCGAACGCGGTCGTGAGGCAGACCGCGACGAACACGGCACTCGTGTCGAAGCCGGCCTTGCCGAACATGCCAGGGACGACGAACACGGAATAGACCATCGCGAGGAAGGTCGTGACGCCGGCAACGATCTCGCGGCGCTGCGTGCTGCCGCGCGACGAAATGTCGAAGTACCGGTCGATGACTCCCTGGGTGCCAAAGTCAGTTTCTTCCGCGCCGACGCCGACCGTCGGCTGCACCGGGGTATCACTCATGAGCTTGCTCCTTTATCAGCATGCTGAAACGGCCCGTAGCGAACCGTCGTCAGGGTGTCTCGTATCTGGTTGGAATGGTCGGCAACGTCGTGGGGACGAATGACGCGTGATCCGTGTCGTTACGTGCGAATCGAAACGATCGCGAGGGTGTCGCGTCGTGCGACGCGTTGTGGTGTCGAGCCCGTCACGTGTGCTTTGCCGTAGCGAAGGTTAGGCGAACGGCCCATCACGTCCCATTGGGGGAAGAGCATGCAGCGCATGTCTCAGCGCTTATATCGGCGTGCAACGGGGCTCCGTCGCGACGGCACGCGTGTATACGCCTAGTTCGAATCCGTTAAGGCGATTATTTGAATGCGGGGCCGACGGGCAGGGGGGAAGCGGGGGATGCATTGAAAATTACAGATGTCTTTCATTGGGGCCGCGCACGCGCATGACGGCGGCGGCGCGCGACGCGAGGCACGGCCGCGCGCCAAGCGGCACCCGGATGATACCGGCGCCGCGCGCGGCCTGCGCTCGCGCGCGTTCCGGCCTTCGCCGTGTCAATCGTGCGCGAGATGCGCGAGGTACGCGCAGAACATGTCGGCCATCGCGGTCGAATAGGCGTCGATTTCCGCCGGCGTGCGTGCGGTTTCGGAGAACACCTTGCCGCCCGACGTGAGCGTCGTCATGATCAGCTCGCAAGCGAGCGCATGCGTGGCGTCGGACACGTCGGGCAGCGCTTCGCGCATGAACGCGCCGAAGGCCCGGTTGCCCTCGGCCCTCGCTGCCTGTGCCTCGGGGGCGTCGCGATAGAGGGGCGCTGCGTCGTCGAGCGCAATGCGCATGTTCGCCTCGTCGCATTCCGAACGGATGAAGGCATGCACGGCGGTGCGCAGCCGCTCGGGCGGCGTCTTCCGCGTGTCTTGCAGTATCCCGCACAGCATCTCGAACGTCTGCCGCCATTCGTCGCGCTGCAGCCGGAACAGCACGGACGCCTTGTTCGGGAAGTACTGGTACAGCGAGCCGACGCTCACGCCGGCGCGCTCGGCGACGCGCGCCATCGTGAAACGCTGCGCGCCTTCGGTGGCCAAAACCTGAATAGCGGCCTGGAGGACGTCTTCGACGAGACGGGTCGAGCGCGCCTGTCGAGGCTGCTTGCGCGTGGCGATCGGGGCGTTTCGGCGGTCGGTCATGGGCGGTCTGCCAATGCGAATAGTAAAACCTGAATAGTTCGTCATATTCTAGTCGGGCGCACTGACGCACTCAACCTGACACCGGAGATCCGCATGACCACCCTGATTCGCGACCCGCTGGCTTCGCTGCTGGCACGCCTGTTCGACGAAGCCGACGCCTCGTCGCCCGCGACGAGCCCGGACTTCGCCCACCTTTCGCGCGACGAGCAAGCGCGGCTGATGCGCAGCAAGACCGGCTACACCGATTTGTATGCGCGCCTGAAGGACTATCCGCTCGCCGTGTCGCGCGAGACGGGCACGCTGCTGTACATGCTCGCGCGCAGTGGCGGCGCGCGGTCGATCGTCGAATTCGGCACGTCGTTCGGCATTTCGACGCTGCATCTCGCGGCCGCATTGCGCGACAACGGCGGCGGCAGGCTGATCACGAGCGAATTCGAGCCGTCGAAGGTCGTGCGTGCGCAGGCGAACCTGGCGGCGGCCGGGCTCGCCGATCTCGTCGAGATCCGCGAGGGCGATGCGTTGCGTACGCTGGCCGCCGATCTTCCGGATTCGGTCGACCTGCTGTTGCTCGACGGCGCGAAGGCGCTGTATCCCGAGGTGCTTGCACGCGTCGAGCACCGGTTGCGGCCCGGCGCGTTCGTCGTTGCGGACAATGCCGATTTCAACCCCGACTATCTCGCTTACGTGCGCGCGCCGGAGAACGGTTATCTGTCGGTGCCGTTCGGCGGCGATGTCGAGCTGTCGATGCGGATCGGCTGAGCGCTGCGCAACCTGAACGGCGGCATGTATCCGCGCATCAAGGATAGGATGACTGATCAATCGGGGCGTCAAGGACAACACTTCGGCGGTGCCTGGTGCTTCGGGCTCGGTCGCGCGTTACTTCAGAAACACGTACCGCGCAAAATACGGAAAGCGCCCGATCGCATGCTCGGTCGAACATGCTGTGTCCGGCGGCGTGCCGCCCGCGGTATCGAGCCGCTGCACGAAGCGCACGCCGGCGAGCGTGCCGGCCGTGGCCTTTGCGTCCGTTGCGGCCGGTGTCGCCGCGAGCAGGAGTTGCGGAATGCTGCCCGGGCGTGCGCTTGGCGCTTCCGCGAGCTTCTTGCCGATGATGCGGCTGCCGTCGGGCGCTTCCCATGACGGCCCCGCGCCGTGCCGGACGACGAGCGTGCCGCCGGCGTCGAACAGCATCGCTTCCGGGTGCTGGAACACCCACGCGAGCTTGTGTCCGGCGTCGTAGTCGCACGTGTAGACCTGTAGGCCAGCCGCAGTCGTCGACAGCACGGGCGTGGCCGGCTGGGGCGGCGCGAGTCCGGCGGAGTCGTCGGCACGGGCGGACGACGCGCAGAAGGCGAGTGCGACGCAGGCCACGGCGGCCGGCAGCATGGGGCGTTTCGGGAAGCGGCTTCGCATGGCGAGGCATCCTTTCAGGTCGGGTGACGGGAATACGTCGACGAACCTGTAAACGCTAGACGCCAATGGCACCGGCTGCAATGCGCAAATGGCAATCGTGGCGATAGCCGTTGCGATTGCGCGCGGCCCGGCATGCGCGGCCGTTGGTTGACGCGGCCGCGCATGCCCGATCAGGCCGCGGCTTGCGCGAGCGTCGGGTAGTCGGTCAGGCCGCGCTCGCCGCCGCCGAACAGCGTGTTGCGGTCGTGCAGCGCGAGTGCCGCGCCGGTGCGCAGGCGCTCGGGCAGGTCGGGGTTCGCGACGAACGGGCGGCCGAACGCGACGAGGTCGGCCCAGCCGGCGGCGATCGCGTCGCGGGCACGCTCGGCGGTGTACGCGCCGGCATAGATCAGCACGCCCGGGAACGCGGCGCGCAGTTGCTGCTTGAACTCGACCGGCATCAGCGGCGCGTCGTCCCAGTCGGCTTCCGCGATATGCAGGTAGCCGACGCCGAGTTCGCCGAGCAGCTTCGCGGCCGCGAGGTAGGTCGTTTCCGGATCGGCGTCGACGCAGCCGTTCAGCGTCGTCAGCGGTGCGAGGCGGATGCCGACGCGCGACGCGTCGCCCGTGCCTTCGATCAGCGCCTGCGTGACTTCGCGCAGGAAGCGCAGCCGGTTTTCCAGCGAGCCGCCGTACGCGTCGGTGCGCGTGTTCGCGTTCGAGTCGATGAACTGGTTGACGAGGTAGCCGTTCGCGCCGTGCAGCTCGACGCCGTCGAAGCCGGCTTCGATTGCGTTGCGTGCGGCGGCGCGGTATTGATCGACGATCTCGCGGATTTCGACGATCGTCAGCGCGCGCGGCTCGGACGCCTGCACGAAGCCCGGCGTGCTGCCGTCTTCACCGGCGATGAACACGTTCACGCCTTTCGCCTGCTGCGGCGACGACGACACGGGTTGTTGTCCGCCGAGCAGGCTCGTGTGGCTCAGCCGGCCGACGTGCCACAGCTGCGCGAAGATCCGGCCGTGCGCGGCATGCACGGCGTCCGTCACCTTGCGCCAGCCGGCGACCTGCGACGGCGTGTCAATGCCGGGCGTCCATGCGTAGCCCTTGCCGAGCGGCGCGATATACGTGCCTTCGCTGATGATCAGGCCCGCGCTCGCGCGCTGCGCGTAATACGCGGCCATCAGTTCGTTGGCTTCGTCGCCGGGCTGGCTGGCGCGCGAGCGCGTCATCGGCGGCATCACGATGCGGTTCGGCAGCGTCAGCGCGCCGAGTTGCAGCGGTTGGAAAAGCGGGTCCTGGGTCATGATGATGTCCTGTCGGTGCCGCGTTTTTCTGGCCGCGGCGAATCGGATGGCAAAGGGCGGGTGGCGCGTTCAGTCCCACTTCGGCGCGAGGCCGGCCGGGTCGACTTCGCGTCCGTTGCGGTCGAGCGCGGCGATCTGCGCCATGTCTTCGTCGGTCAGGCGCAGCGTCTGCGCGAGCAGGTTGCTCGCGAGGTTCTCGCGCTTCGTCGACGACGGGATCACCGAGTAGCCGAGCTGCAGCGCCCACGCGAGCGCGACCTGCGCGGGCGTCGCGTCGTGACGCTGCGCGATCGCGCCGATCACCGGGTCGCCGAGCACCTTGCCGTACGCGAGCGTCATGTACGACGTCACGTGGATGCCTTCGGCGTTCAGGAACTCGACCAGCTTGCGGTTCTGCAGGTACGGGCTCAGCTCGATCTGGTTCGTCGCGATCGCATCCTTGCCGACCGCCGCGATCGCTTGCTTCGTCAGTTCGATGTTGAAGTTCGAGATGCCGATCTGGCGCGTGAGGCCCTTCGCCTTCGCGTCGGCGAGCGCGGTCATGAACGTGTCGAGCGCGACGCCGTTGTCGGGTGCCGGCCAGTGGATCAGCGTCAGGTCGACGTAGTCGGTGCGCAGCTTGCGCAGGCTTTCCTCGAGGCTCGGCACGAGCTTGTCCGGTGCGTAGTTGTCGACCCAGATCTTGGTCGTGAGGAACAGGTCTTCGCGGCGCACGCCCGAGGCGGCGATCGCTTCGCCGACTTCGGCTTCGTTGCCGTAGATCTGCGCGGTGTCGATCGCGCGGTAGCCGACTTCGAGGCCGTTACGGACCGAGTCGGTCACGACCTGGCCTTGCAGGCGGAACGTACCGAGGCCGAATGCGGGAATGGTGCTCATCGTGGGCTCCTGAAAGGGGGCGGTTGCGGTATGGAAGTCATTCTGGCGCTTGAGACTGATGAGATAAACGCCGTCAGAGGTCAAAAATATTTGATTTCAAGTCAAATATTGGTCGGCGATTCGCTTGTTTCTGGCGACCGCCGCCCTTATGCGACGCGGGCCTGCGCGTTCACGTGGAACACCGGCAGCACGTCCGACGCGATCTCCGACATCGTCTCGTCGAGCGGACGCCGATTGCGGCGGAAATGCAGGCCGATGTGCTGCACGCCCGCGTCGCGCATCGCCGCGAGCTCCTCCGTCAGCGCGATGCGTCCGGCGCGCGCACCGAAGCGGTGCCGCTGCAGCGGCGCGTGCGGATCTTCAGCGAGGTCGAGATGGATGAAGCTCACGTACGGCTTGTTGCCGGCCACCGCGCGCCAGTTCGCGACGCGATGCAGGTGATCGTCCGGCGTGCCCGGATACGCGAGGCAGCCGTCCATGTGCTCGCCGATCCATGCGGGCGTTTGCTGCGCGAGACCCGCGACCAGCAGCGGCACCGGCGAGCGCGCGGCCGGCAGCACCTCCAGGCCCGGCGGCAAGTGCCCGCGCGCGCCGTCGCGCAGCAGCGCGATCTGGTCGCGGAAGTTCGCGCCGCGTGACGCGAAGTCGCGGCCGAACAGCGGATATTCGACCGGCCGGTCGCCGCTGGCGACACCGAGCATCAGGCGGCCGCTGCTCAGTTCCTGGATCGTCGCGGCCGATTTCAGCGTCAGCAGCGGCTCGCGCAGCGGCAGCACGACGGCCGCCGTGCCGAGCAGGATCTCGCGCGTGACGCCGGCGAGGTAGCCGAGATACGAGAAGGTTTCGAACACCTGCGCGGCATCGCCGAAAGACGGGTCGTACAGCGGCACGTCGCGCACCCAGAGCGCACGGAAGCCGAGCGTGTCGGCGAGTTGCGCGAGCGTCGCGTGGAGCTCGAGGCTTGGCACGCCGGGCCGGCGGCCGTCGTGCTGGCGCTTCGCGTCGCCGGCCGGCGACCAGTCGTTGTCGAGCGGCAGTTCGATGCCGATGCTGAAGCCGCCGCTGGCGAGCCTGTCGAGTGCAGTGAGTGAAGTGGACATGGCCGGGTTCCGTTCAGACCGCGCGCAGGCTGCCTTCGAGCCGGTAGAAATCGAGCGACGCCGCGGTGAAGAACGTGCGCGACGTGCCGGCGGCGAAATCGTCGATGTGCACGACGGTCGCACGGTCGGCTTCCTGCCACGAGATCGCGTAGGTTTCGCCGGCGACGTGCTGCCACGTGTACGCGACTTCGCCTTTCGCACCCGCGTAGGGGCCTTCGGTGATCTCGTAGCGCATGCGGAGGCCGTCTTCGTCGTACGCGTTGAGCGCGGTGAGGCCGTCGTAGCGCACTTCGAAGGTCTTGCCGGCGAACGGCGGGCGTTGGGTCGATGCGTTCATGCTGGGTAGCTCCTGCAAAAGTGGAATGTTCAATGTGCGAGTTCGACGGGTTCGGCCGTGCGTTCGGGCAGGCCCGCGCCGCGGTCGAGGCGGCCGCTCAGCGCGGTGAGCGCGAATGCGCCGAGCGTGACGGCCGCCGCGATCCACGGCGTATGGCCGAGGCCGGCGTGCGCGACGATCAGGCCACCGAGTGCCGAGCCGCCCGCGACGCCGAGGTTGAACGCGGCGATGTTGAAACCGGAGGCGACGTCGGTGGCATCGGGCGCGAAGTGGCGCGCCTGCTTGACGACGTACACCTGCAGGCCCGGCACGTTGCCGAACGCGACGGCACCCCACGCGAGCATCGTCAGCACGGCGAGCCATTTGACGTGGATCGTGAAGGTCAGCGCGAGCAGCACGATCGCGAGCAGCAGGAAGATCCGCTTGAGCGCCTTCACGGGGCCGACGGCGTCCGCGAGCTTGCCGCCCCACACGTTGCCGAACGCGACCGACACGCCGTAGCCGACGAGCACGAGGCTGACCTGCGACGGCGTGAAGCCGGCGATCTGCTCGAGCAGCGGCGCCATGTACGTGAACGCGATCAGCGAGCCGCCGTAGCCGACGGCCGTCATCGCGTAGACCAGCAGCAGGCGCGGCTGCGCGAGCACGCGGAACTGGCGGGCAAGCGGCGCGGGCGGCGTTTGCGGCAGCCCGCGCGGCACGAACACGACCGCGCCGACGAACGCGACGAGGCCGAACAGCGCGACGACCAGGAACGTCGCGCGCCAGCCGAAGTGCTGGCCGATGAAGGTGCCGAGCGGAATGCCGGCGACGAACGCGACGGTCATCCCGCTGAACATCGTCGCGATCGCGCTGGCGGCCTTCTCCTTCGGCACGAGCGTGGTCGCGATGATCGAGCCGACCGAGAAGAACACGCCGTGCGCGAGGCCGGTGAGGATGCGCGCGACGATCAGCGATTCGTAGCCGGGCGCCTGCCACGCGACGAGGTTGCCGACGGTGAACAGCGCCATCAGCGCGGCGAGCAGCGTCTTGCGCGGCACGCGGCCGGTGAGCGCGGTGAGGAGCGGCGCACCGATCGCGACGCTCAGCGCGTAGAGGCTGACGAGCAGGCCGGCGGACGGCAGGCTGACGCCGAGGTCGGCGCCGATCGTCGGGATCAGGCCGACGATCACGAATTCGGTGGTGCCGATGGCAAATGCGCTGATCGTCAGTGCAAGCAGGGCGAGTGGCATGGTGAGATCCCGGTTCCAGTAAGGATGGATCGCAGTGTGCCGGCTTTACTTTTGCGGAAAAATGCGTCTATAAATCAAATTGTTTTGATTTGAGATCAACAATGAAAATCACGCTCGACGAACTCCAGGCCTTTGCGGCCGTGGTCGACACCGGATCGATCACTGCCGCCGCGCAGCAGCTCGACCTCACCGTGTCGGCTGCGAGCCGCACGCTCGCGCGGCTCGAGGAGAAGCTGAAGACCACGCTGCTGCGCCGGACCACGCGCCGGCTGGAGTTGACGGAAGAAGGGCGCGCGTTCCTGGAGAACGCGCGTGCGATCATCGAGTCGGTCGAGAATGCCGAGGAGCAGATGCTCGCGCGGCGCGAGACGCCGTCGGGGCGGCTGCGCGTCGACGCCGCGACGCCGTTCATGCTGCACGTGATCGTGCCGCTCGTGCGCGGCTACCGAGAACGCTTCCCGAAGGTCGAGCTGGAGCTGAACAGCAACGAGGGCATCATCGATCTGCTGGAGCGACGCACCGACGTCGCGATCCGGATCGGCCGGCTGAAGGATTCGACGTTGCACAGCCGGCGCATCGGCAACAGCCGGGTGCGCATGCTCGCGAGCCCGGCGTACATAGAAGCGCACGGCCAGCCGCGCAAGGTGGAGGATCTCGACAAGCACGCGCTGCTCGGCTTCACGCAGCCCGAATCGCTGAACGTCTGGCCGATCCTTGGCACGGACGGCGAAGCGTACCGCATCGAGCCGGACGTGTATTCGTCGAGCGGTGAAACGTTGCGGCAGCTTGCGCTGGAGGGCACGGGCGTCGTCTGCCTGTCCGATTTCGTGACCGCGCAGGATCGCGATGCGGGGCGGCTGGTGCAGGTGCTCGCGCGCCACACGCTCGATGTCCAGCAGCCGATTCACGCGGTGTACTACCGCAATACCGCGATCTCGTCGCGGATCGCGTCGTTCGTCGACTACCTGATCGAGGTGCTGGCCGGCGGTGGCAACGATGCGCCGGGGCGGCGCAAGGCTGCGTCGTGGATGGAGCCGCGGTAGGCGGCAGGCGCGACGGGGCGGGCCGCGCCCCGTGATGGGACGTGCGATCCGGCGTGCCGCATGACGGCACGCCGTCGTGCGGCGGTTACGCCTCTTCCGACCAGGACATCCCGTCGCGCGCGAGCAGCGCCGACGAAGCCGCGGGCCCGAACGTGCCGGCCGTGTACAGGCGCGGCCGGTCGCCGAGCTGCTTCCAGCCGTCGAGGATCGGCTCGACCCACGACCACGCGGCTTCGAGCTCGTCGCGGCGCATGAAGTGCGTGAGGCGGCCACGAATCACGTCGATCAGCAAACGCTCGTACGCTTCCGCGCGCCGCTCCGGAATCGCCTGCTGCAGGTCGAGGTTCAGGCTCACCGGCACCATGTTCATCCCGCTGCCCGGCTCCTTCGCGAGCATCTGCAGCTGGATCGACTCTTCCGGCTGGAGCTGGATCACGAGGCGGTTGCCGTAATTGCGCGGGCCGGTCGGGATGATCGAGAACGGCATGTCCGCGAACTCGATCACGATTTCCGACTGGCGGCGCTGCAGCCGCTTGCCGGTGCGCAGGAAGAACGGCACGTTCGCCCAGCGCCAGTTGTTGATGTGCGCGCGCAGCGCGACGAAGGTTTCCGCGCGGCTGTCCGCCGGCACGTTGTCTTCCTCGAGATAGCCCTTGACCGGCTGGCCGTCGACCGCACCGGCCGTGTACTGGCCGCGCACCGTGTCGCGCGCGACGTCCGACAGCGACATCGGCCGCAGCGAGCGCAGCACCTTCAGCTTCTCGTCGCGCACCGCGTCCGGGTCGAGCGACACGGGCGGCTCCATCGCGACGATGCACAGCAACTGCAGCAGGTGGTTCTGCACCATGTCGCGCAGCGCGCCGGTATGGTCGTAGAAGCCCGCGCGGCTGCCGACGCCCACCGTCTCCGCGACCGTGATCTGCACGCTGCGGATATTCGGCGCCTGCCACAGCGGCCCGAAGATCGGGTTGCCGAAGCGCAGCACCATCAGGTTCTGCACGGTTTCCTTGCCGAGATAGTGGTCGATCCGGTAGATCTGCGATTCCTCGAAGTGCTTGCCGACCGCGTTGTTGATCGCCTTCGCGGAAGCGAGATCGTGGCCCAGCGGCTTTTCGAGGACGACGCGCGAGTGTGCGTCGACGAGGTGCGCGGCCGACAGGTTGTCGCAGATCGTCGTGAACAGCTCCGGCGACGTCGACAGGTAGAACACGCGGATCGCGTCGCCGCGCGCCGCTTCCGCGAGCCGCAGGTAGTCGTCCGGCGCGTTCACGTCGATCAGCACGTACTTGAACAGGTCGAGGAAACGGCTCCAGGCCGCGGGATCGAACGCCTTTTCGTCGATGAACGGGCGCGACTGCTCGTCCATGAACTTGCGATAGCCGTCGATGCCCCAGTCGCGGCGGCCGACCGCGATGATGCGCGTCTCGGGCGGAAGGTTGCAGTGCAGGTGCGCCATGTACAGCGCGGGCAACAGCTTGCGGGCGGCCAGGTCGCCGCCGCCGCCGAAGATGATCATGTCGACGGGCCGGTCGGCTCCGGTCTGGATAGGCTGATTCGTCATGGGAGGTTCGCGGTTTGAAACGGTGAACGTGAAACGAACGTCGAGGCACCGGGCGCCGATACGTTAACGCACCAGTACGTGAAAACGCTAATAGTGCACGGTTTTGATGGATTGCGTGTGGGTTCCCCCGGATGTAACAGGGCTTGCGTTCCGCACGATCGCTTGATTATGATTGAGCGCTCACTCATTAAAGGAATCGAACGTGGCCCGACCGCGCAGTCCCGACAAGCACGAAGCCATCCTCGCCGCAGCCGCACGCGCGCTCGCCGAGGACGGTGCGACCGCGACGACCGCGCGCATCGCGCGGCTCGCCGGGGTGGCGGAAGGCACGGTGTTCACGTACTTCGAGACCAAGGACGCGTTGCTGAACGCGCTGTACGTGAGCCTGAAGGCAGGCATGCGCAACGTGATGATGACGGGTTTCCCGGAAGGCGCGCCGGCCGAGCAGGCGCTGCGGCACGCGTGGAACGGCTATGTGTCGTGGGGCGTCGCGAATCCGGACGGGCGGCGCGCGCTGCAGCAACTGGGCGTGAGCGGGCGCGTCGACGACACGCACCGTGCGGCGGGGGCCGAAGGTTTCGGCACGATCCGTTCGTTGCTGGAGGCGCAGGTCGCGGCGTCGGGCGGGCTGAAGCCGGACGAGGCGCACGCGTTCTGCGCGGCGTTGTTCACGTCGATCGCCGAAACGGCGATGGATTCGGTCGCGCGCGATCCGGCGCGGGCCGATGCGTACCGGGAGGCCGGGTTTCGCGCGTTGTGGGCCGTGTTGCACGCGGTGTAAGGCAAGGGTTGCCGTCGTGGCGGCGCGGGTGGTTTCACGCGCTGCGACGCTGACGGGCAGCGGGTTTCAGGCAGGGTGATGGCGGTCGTGAACGACCGATATATCGCCATTATTAATGAGTGAGTAATCATTCATTTTATGATTTCACCACGATCAAGGAGTGGAAAAATGTCGAAAGTCTGGCTGGTAACAGGGGCCGCACGCGGCCTGGGGCGAGCGATTTCGGAAGCCGTGCTGGCGGCGGGCGACCGGCTGGTGGCCGGCGCGCGGGATCCCGCGCGGCTGGCCGATCTGGCCGAGCGTCATGGCGACCGTTTGCTGCCGGTCGCGCTCGACGTCACCGACGAAGCGGCGGCTGCACAGGCCGTCGCGGCGGCGCGGGATGCGTTCGGCCGCATCGACGTGCTGGTGAACAACGCGGGCTACGGCCATACGGCGCCGTTCGAGCAGATGGGCGCCGACGATTTCCGCGACCAGGTCGAGACGAACCTGTTCGGCGTGATCAACCTGACGCGTGCGGTGCTGCCGACGATGCGCGCGCAGCGTGCAGGGCACATCTTTCAGGTGTCGTCGGTCGGCGGGCGGACGTCGACGCCCGGGTTGTCCGCGTATCAGGCCGCGAAGTGGGCGGTCGGCGGGTTCAGCGACGTGCTCGCGAAGGAAGTCGCGCCGTTCGGCGTGCGCGTCTGCACGCTCGAGCCGGGCGGGATGCGTACCGACTGGGCCGCGCAGGCGAAGCGCAGCGTCGACGGTCTGCTGCCCGACTATCAGCCGTCGGTCGGGAAGATTCTCGAGCTGCTCGGCGCGTACGGCGGCCATGAAGTCGGCGATCCGGCGCGGATCGCGGCGCTGATCGTCGAACTGTCGCGCCGCGAGGAGCTGCCGATGCGCCTGCTGCTCGGTGGCGATGCGCTGTTCGTGTGCGAGCAGGCAGAGAAGCGGCGCGCGGAAGAGGCCGCGCGGTGGCGCGACACGACGCTGTCGACGCAGTTTCCGGACGCGAAGCTGCCGGACGGGCTGGAGGCGTTGAAGGGGCTGGAGTGAGCGCTGACATTCGCACCGCCGCCCGGGCAACGTGAGCGGCCGACCGATGCCGGCGCGTGCGCGCAGGCATCGGTCGGCCCGCGCCCCGTGATCGACGGGCGCTGCCGTTGTCTCAACCGGCCTGATCCACCAGCGCCTGCAATTCCTGCCCGGCCTTCTCGATCGCCGCTTGCACCGCATCGGCACCCAATACGGTGCCTTCCATGCGGACTTCGTGGATGTCGGTCATGCCGATGAACCCGAGCAGGTGCTTCAGATAGCCGGACTGATAGTCGAAGGGCGCATACGGGCCTTCGGAAAAGACGCCGCCGCTGGCGGTGACCAGATAGACCGTCTTGCCTTCCAGCGTGCCGGCGACACCGCTTTCGCCATAGCGAAACGTGACTTGCGGCCAGATCACGCGGTCGAACCACGCGCGCAGTTGCGTGGACGGGCCGAAGTTGGTCATCGCGGAGCCGATCACGACGATGTCGGCGGCGCGCAGTTCGTCGACCAGCGTTTCCGCGAGCCCGACGGCCTGGGCCTGTTCCGCGCTGCGCGCCTCCGGCGGCAGCATGCGGCCGACGATGTACGCGTCGTCGACATGCGGCAGCGGATCGGTGGACAGGTCGCGCAGGGTCACGGTGCCGGTTGTATCGCGCGCCGCGAGTTGCCGCGCGAGGTCGTGCGCGAAGCGCGTGGACAGGCTGTCGGTGCTGCGGGGGCTGGATGTGATCAGCAGGATGCGGCTCATGAGCGTTCCTTTCGGGATAAGATGAGAACCTGGTAACTTTTGATAACTCGGTTACCAAAAAGCATGTGGAATGCTAGGGTTCGCGCCCGGGCACCACAAGAACGCACAGGGCTGTGCCCCAGTCACATCGATGTTCCCGCCACCATGCCCCGACCCAGCGACAACGACTGCCAGGCGACACGCCAGATCCTCGATCGCATTGGCGACAAATGGAGTCTCTACATCATCGCGACGCTGGACGACGGTTCGCACCGTTTCAACGAGCTGAAACGCGAAATCGAAGGGATTTCGCAGCGCATGCTGACGCTGACGTTGCGCGGGCTGGAGCGCGACGGGCTGGTCACGCGGACGGTGTTCCCGACGATTCCGCCGCGCGTCGACTACGCGCTGACACCGCTCGGCGAAACGCTGCTGGAGCCCGTGATGGCGCTCGTTGCGTGGGCGGAGAAAAACAAGCAGCCGATCGCGCAAGCGCACGAGCGCTTCGACGAGGCAGCCGATGCTTCGCCGGCGCCGGGCGAGGGCGTTGTTTACCGCAGTCGGTAGGCGGGCGCGACGAGACCGCCGCGTCCCGCCCGCGCGGCCGAGCGGCGCGGGGGCTCAGCGCCCCAGCGCGTAGAACTCCGCATTCGGCCGCATGTTCGTTACGTTCGCGATGCGGTTGGACATGCCGAAGAAAGCCGAGATCGCCATGATGTCCCACACGTCTTCTTCGACGAAACCATGCGACTTGAGCGTGTCGAAATCGGCTTCGCCGACCTGGTGCGCAGCCTGCGACACCTTCATCGCGAAGTCGAGCATCGCCTTCTGCCGGACGGTGATGTCGGCCTTGCGGTAGTTGGCGGCGACCTGGTCGGCGATCAGCGGATCCTTCGCGCGAATGCGCAGGATCGTGCCGTGCGCGATCACGCAATACTGGTCTCCTGGATAAAGTGGCGCGGGCGATCCCGATGCGCGAGTCGGCGGCCTGAAAAAGAAACGCCGGTGGCGGTCAGCGGTGTCACGCGTTGACGTCGACGACGATGCGGCCGCGAACCTTGCCGTTGATCAACTCGTCGGCAAGCGGGATGACGTCGCGCAGGCCGACCTGGTGGCTGATCGCGCCCAGCTTCCCGACGTCGAGGTCGGACGCGAGCCGGCGCCACGCATCCAGGCGGTCGGCGCGCGGGCACATGACACTGTCGATCCCGACGAGCGTCACGCCGCGCAGGATGAATGGCGCGACGGTGGCGGGGAAATCCATGCCGGCGGCCAGGCCGCACGCCGTCACGACGCCGCGGTACCGCGTGGTCGCACACACGTTGGCGAGCACGTGGCTGCCTGCCACGTCGACCGCGCCGGCCCAGCGTTCCTTGCCCAGCGGCCTGCCGGGCTCGCTGAACTGCGATCGCTCCAGGATCTCCGCCGCGCCGAGCTGCCGCAGGTAGTCGGCATCGGCGGGGCGGCCGGTCACGGCAACGACGCGGTATCCGAGCCGCGCGAGGAGGGCCGTGGCGACGCTGCCCACCCCGCCTGCCGCGCCGGTCACCACGATCTCGCCGTCGTCCGGGCGTACGCCATGCCGTTCCAGCGCCATCACGCACAGCATCGCGGTGTACCCCGCCGTGCCGATGGCCATCGCCTGCTGCGGCGAAAACGCGGACGGCAGCGGCACCAGCCAGTCGCCATCGACACGGGCTTTCTGCGCGAGGCCGCCCCAGTGGGTTTCGCCGACGCCCCAGCCGTTGAGCACGACCTGGTCGCCGGGTCGATAGTCCGGATGCGTGCTTGCTTCGACTTCGCCGACCAGATCGATTCCGGGCACCATCGGGAACTTGCGGACCACCGGGCTCTTGCCGGTGATCGCCAGCCCGTCCTTGTAGTTCAGCGTCGAATAGCCCACACGTACCGTCACGTTGCCCGCGGGCAACTGCGCGTCGTCCAGCGTCTGCAGCCGCGCGTGCTGGCCGGTTTCGTCCTTGTCGATCACGATGCCCTGGAACATCCGTCCTCCTTTTTAGACCGATCGTCTAGTTAATGGCAAAAAAATTCAGCGGTGAGGCAATCCATTGAAGAAAAACTGCGCGAACAGCGCAAGCGGGGCGTCGCTGCGTTCGAGCTTCGCGCGCAGCACGGCGCCTTCCCAGCCGATCCAGAAGCATGCGGCCAGCTCGGCGGGGTCTGCCGAATCGGCGAGCTCGCCCGCTTGCTGGGCGGCGGCCAGACACGCGGCCAGCCGGCGTTGCCAGTCCTCGAACGTCGCGCGCAGACGCGCACGGAAACTCTCGGGCAGTGCGCCCATTTCCTGGCCGAGGTTGCCGATCAGGCAGCCTCGGCTGTATTCATGGCGCGCCATGCCGTCGCGCGCATCGTCGACGAACGCGCGCACGCGTGCCAGCGGCGACGGCTCGAGCTGGCCGAAATGACGGTCCAGCTTGCGGGCGAAGAAGTCCGCGTAGCGATCGATCAGTTCGAGGCCGAACGCCTCCTTGCTGTCGAAGTAGTGATAGAACGAGCCCTTCGGCACGCCGGCGCGCCCGAGGATCTCGTCGAGCCCGGTGGCCGAAAAGCCCTTCTCGGTGAGCACTTCCAGCCCGGTGCGCAACAGCATGTCGCGCGTCGCGACGAGGTCTTCGTGCTGCTTCGGTGGCCTGCCGCGGCGGCGAGGCGGATCAGTTCGAACGTCCATCAGCGAATAATAGACCGTTCGTCTCAAAAATCAATGACCCGAGTGTCGATCGCGTCGCTGGCGGTCCGTGTCAGGGTTCAACCTGCTGCTGGGCGACGACCTTGAGCATGTTGCCTAAACAGAAACCGGAGAGGTCGTACACCGCACAGAGGAGTCGGTGCGGGAGCACCAAGGACATCGATCGGCAAAGCTCGATAAACCCGAGTCAGATGGCGAGGTCGGCTCGCAGTGATGCTGCTGCTTGGGTTGAAAAAGACGTCGCGAGAGCTAGGAACTGCCCTAGCTCTCGCTCGATGCATTGACAAACATGACCGTGAGGTGGAGTTAGATCAAAGGTGCTGTCCTCTCCTGGTCATTTTGTCGATCTACTTGTATTAAAGGATCTGTCGACTTCTAATTTTGTGTCAGCCAAACTTCGAGCTGTCCCGTAGGCGCGGGCAAGCCGACGTATCGGACAGTTGCGTCAGGATTGGTCTGCCGCACCAAAGCCAATACCGCCTTGGCTTTGTCTGCGTCCTTCGCATTGAAGTACCGCACCTGAGTTTGACGTGGCATCTTTGCCGAAGGAATTTTCTCTATCCCGTTGGCTACGTCAAAACTTGTTTTAAGTACTGACTCCAGATTTTTGGCTCGGTTGGACTTGTCCGTTGCATCGATCTGGATATAAATCTTTCCGGCGATATCGGGCTGTGGTCCTTGCTGTGTCGATGATACGACAATCAGTGAGTTCTCACCGTTCTGAGAGGGAACGACATTGATCTCTGATGTAATTTGAAGGAATTTGAATGGGGATGAATCGTCTAGTGTCAGGGTTTGAGTCCCATTGTCAAAGCTGGCATCAAAATTTGCGATTTTTGAAACCCCGACCTTCAGACTGCCGTTTCTATCGACGTGTGCGGTGAATGATCTTTTGGCTTGTATATAACCTCTCACCATAATAAGTCTTTGGCCCGCAATTTTTGCGGTGCATTTTTTGTCTTTGAGTAAATTTTGTAGATCTGCGATAGATAGTTGTTGAATTGATGCATCACTCAGGCCGAGGGTTATTTTTCTTTTTGCATTGAGCGTTGCATCGGCAGATGCAATTGGCCCAAGAGCTTCCGCCAGTCCCGCAGCGACGGCAACTCCTTGCGTGAGATCAAGTGTCGTGTTGAGGCCGCCAAAGGGGTAAAAATCTGGTTGCCTGGTTTCACAAATGTCTTGTATCTCTATCGTGTGACCAATCGGCATGAGGGTGCCAATAGGATAAACTCCGACGTCTAGCGTTGGGGTAATCGTGAATTGATTGTTTTGACCGACTTTCTGAGCAATTTTTTGTGCTAGCTCTTTCTGAAATGGATCAAATTCATCATTGTCAATCGTGATGCTTGCTCCGCGATCAACTTTGCAATCATTTGAATTGAAGGTGCAGCATGCGGATAGCGATAGTGCGGCAATTAAAATAACTCCGCTGCTGCGTCCATGGTTTATGAGTTTCGCAAAGCCACGTAGATTCATGATTGCCCCCGTTGCATGTGAAATATTTCGACTATTGTAGCGGCACCAAATTGGTATTGCCGCCAGGTGATCATACGCTTAAGGTGCGGGTGGAGTATTTCAACATCAGCTTGAAGTTGCGGAAATTCATAGGTATTTACCCTGGATGCGTCCGGTTAAAGGTATATTAAGTTCCATAATTGGAATTTTCTTCGCATTTGTTCCGCGCACTGATATCGGAGCGGTGGTGTATTCAATGAGTCTGCCTGGATCAGTCCAGGGTAACGGGGCTTCGTGGGCAACATCACCGTGAAGATTGACACGGGGCGGATTGAATGCAGAGCCGATACATAGCGCAGCGACATCGGCCGCTGGACGCGGACTTCGGCACCGCTTTCCGTACTAACCCTGATTAAAAAATCTTATCGCGGTGAAAAATTCCGCATCTTATTGAGCCGATATCGGCTCGCTATAGTGGCTCGCTTTCCCGCACGCAACCCTCCGCGTGCGGCTGACACGCTGACGATCAGCAGGAGCCGCTTGATGACCACCGACATCCGATTCACCGAAATCGAGGATCTGATGCCCGCCGCCGGCGGGTTGCGCGAGATCCGCCACCACATCCACCACCATCCCGAACTCGCGTACGAAGAGCACGACACGGCCGCGCTCGTCGCCGAGAAGCTGGAGCAATGGGGCTGGCAGGTGACGCGCGGGGTCGGCAAGACGGGCGTGGTCGGCACGCTGAGCGTGGGCGACGGCACGCGCAGCATCGGCATCCGCGCGGACATGGATGCGCTGCCGATCGTCGAAGCGACGGGCCTGCCGTATGCGAGCGGCACGCACGGCAAGATGCACGCATGCGGCCACGACGGCCACACGACGATGCTGCTCGGCGCCGCGCAGCATCTCGCGAAGACCCGCCACTTCTCCGGCACCGTGCACCTGTATTTCCAGCCGGCGGAAGAGCACGGCGTCGACAGCGGCGCGAAGAAGATGATCGACGACGGCCTGTTCGAGCGCTTTCCGTGCGATGCGGTGTTCGGCATGCACAACCATCCGGGCGCGGCGCCCGGCGTGTTCCTCACGCGGCGCGGCCCGTTCATGTCGGCCGGCGACAAGGCGATCATCACGATCGAAGGCGTCGGCGGCCACGCGGCGCGGCCGCACCTGACGATCGATCCGGTGGTCGTCGCGGCGAGCATCGTGATGGCGCTGCAGACGATCGTCGCGCGCAACGTCGACCCGTCGCAGCCGGCGGTCGTCACGGTCGGCTCGATGCATGCGGGCACCGCGAACAACGTGATTCCGAACGGCGCGCGCCTCGAACTCAGCGTGCGGTCGTTCAGCCCCGACGTGCGCGCGCTGCTCAAGCGCCGCATCGTCGAGCTGGCCGAAACGCAGGCTGCGAGCTATGGCGCAACCGCGAACGTCGAGTACATCGAAGGCTATCCGGTCGTCGTCAATACGGATGCCGAAACGGATTTCGCCGCGCAGGTCGCGCGCGAGCTGGTCGGTGACGCGCACGTCGTCGAGCAGGCCGACCTGCTGATGGGCAGCGAGGATTTCGCGTTCATGCTTCAGCAGCGGCCCGGCTCGTTCGTGCGGCTCGGCAACGGCGAAGGGGAAGACGGCTGCATGGTGCACAACCCGAAGTACGACTTCAACGATCGCAATCTGCCGATCGGCGCGGCGTTCTGGACGCGCCTCGTGGAGCGTTACCTCGGGCAGTAATCCCGGCGGCGGCGCGTGGCCGGCGCTTCCGGCCGCATTGAGAGGAGAGACGAACGATGCAGAAAGACCATCTCGCGCTGCACCCCGCGTCGACGGGCGCCGCCGGAACCGATACGCGCGGCGCACCCGCCGTCACGAAGCGCGGCGCGATCGCGGCGGCCGTGATCGGAAACTGGCTGGAGTTCTTCGATTTCACCGTGTACGGCTTTTTCGCAGTACTGATCGGCAAGCTGTTCTTCCCGTCGAACGACCCGACCACGTCGCTGCTGCTGTCGGTCGCGACGTTCGCCGCCGGCTTCTTCACGCGGCCGCTCGGCAGCGTCGTGCTCGGCGTCTATGCGGACCGCCGCGGCCGCAAGGCCGCGCTGAACCTGACGATCATGCTGATGGCGCTCGGCACCGGCCTGATCGCGATCGCGCCGACCTACGCACAGGCCGGCGTGGCCGCGCCGCTGCTGGTCGTGTGCGCGCGGCTGATGCAGGGCTTCTCGCAGGGCGGCGAGTTCGGGGCCGCGACGTCCACGCTGATCGAGCAGGGCGGCACGTCGCACCGGGCATTCCGCGCGAGCTGGCAGCTCGCGACGCAGGGCGGCGCTGCGCTGATGGGTTCGGGGTTCGCGGCACTGCTGTCGAACACGATGACGAAAGACGCGCTCGAAGGCTGGGGCTGGCGGCTGCCGTTCCTCGTCGGCGTGCTGATCGCGCCGGTTGGGATGGTTCTGCGTCGCCGGCTTGCGGACGATGCGCCCGGCGACAGCCACCACGGCATCGAACGCGGCGTGCTGCGCGAGCTATTCTCGAAGCACACGCGCACGGTGCTGCTGCTGATGCTCACGGTGATGGGCGGCACGGTGTCGACCTACATCCTGACGTTCTACATGCCGACCTACGCGATCCACACGCTTGGCCTGCCGATGAAGCTGTCGATGTTCGTCGGCGTCGCGTCGGGCTGCGTGATGCTGGTCACGTGCCCGCTGTTCGGCTGGCTGTCGGACAGGCTCGGCAGCCGGCGCCTGCCGATCTTCGTCGGCCGGGGCGTGCTGGTCGTGTTGCTGTTCCCGGCGTTCTGGCTGATGAACCATCATCCGACGCTGTCGGTGATCCTGCCGCTGACCGCGCTGATGCTGCTGTTCTATTCGCTCGGGTCGGCATCGGAAATGGCGCTGATGTGCGAGTCGCTGCCGCGCCACGTGCGTGCGACCGGCATCTCGATCGCGTATGCGCTCGCGGTGACGACCTTCGGCGGCACCGCGCAGCTGATCGCGACCTGGCTCGTGAAGACGACCGGCAGCAAGCTCGCGCCGGCCGGCTACGTGGCCGCGTGCGTGGTGCTGTCGCTGATCGCGGTGGCGATGCTGCGCGAGACGGCGCAGGATTCGATCGACTGAAGCAAAGCACGGCACGGCACGTCGGGCGGCAAGTGGCAATACGCGCTTATCGCCCGCGCACCACCCTCAGGTACGACGCGAGCATCGTCGCGAGTTCCTGCGCGGCCGGCGTCAGCGGCACGGCCGCGCGCTGCAGCAGGCAGATGTCCTGCGATTCGGCCTGTTCGCGCACGGGCACCTTCGCGAGCGCGCCGGCAAACGGCCCGTGCCGCGTCACGGCTTCGGTTTCGAGCGACAGGCAATCGGTCTGCGTGACGAGCTGCAGCGTCTCGAACATCCCTTCGACGGTTGCGAGGATCTTCGGCGGCGGCAGGCCGTGCGCGTCGAAGTACGCGAGCAACCGGTTGACGACGGGATCGGCGCTCAGGTTCGGCGAGCGTACGCCGCTGCCGCCGCTCGCCGCGCCGGCCACGCCGCTCGCGGGGAGCGAGCAGTTCCATGCGCCGGTGAGCGGGATACTCGTGCATCGCGCGGCGATCGGCGCGACGATCCGCGCCGGCGATCCGCTGTTCGACATCGTCGATCCGCTGACGGATGCGATCACGACGATCTCGAGCGGCACCGATGGGGTGTTCTATATGCGCCGCGCGATTCGTTTCGTGACGGCCGGCGCCCCGCTCGGTCGCGTGACGGGCACGGTGCCGGTGCGCAAGGGGATGTTGCTCGGCGCATGAGCGGCGCGGTGTCCTACAGGCTCGCCGCGCTGTTTCGTTCTTGTCAAATTGACCGCGTTGCCACGCATCACTAGATTGTGCAGCGCGGAGTTCGCTCCGTGTTCCGTGAGAAGAACGTTGCAACCGAGTGGAGTTGGTGCGGGCAGCCCTGGGCTGTCCGTTTTTTTGCGAATTGTCGTATCGCCGATACGACAATCGAGCCGCATGCGTTGTTGCCCCGGATGTCCGGGAAGGCACGGGTCAGAGCGGCGCATGGAGCCGTCGCGCCGGCCCGATCCGTGGTTCACCCGCGCCGCGCCACCAGCTCCGACACCGTCTGCGCGGCCTGCTGCAGCGGCCCGAGAAACTCCTTCACCATCTGCTTCGCGGTATGCCGCTGCGCGTTGCCGCTGATGTTCATCGCCGCGATGATCTGCCCGCGCCGGTTGCGGATCGGCGCGGACAACGACATCAGGCCTTCTTCGAGTTCCTGGTCGACCACGGCCCAGCCCTGCTGCCGCACTTGGGCGATCGCCGCCTTCAGTTCGCCGAGGTCGGTGATCGTGCGCGGCGTGTGTGCGCGGATGCCGCTTTGCGCGAGCGTTTCGTCGAGCTCGGCATCGCCGAGCGCGGACAGCAGCACGCGGCCCATCGATGTGCAGTACGCGGGCAGCCGGCTGCCGATCGACAGGTTGATCGTCATGATCTTGCGGGTCGGCACACGCAGTACGTAGACGATCTCGGTGCGGTCGAGCACGGCCGCCGAGCAGCTTTCGTGGATCTGCTCGGACAGCTGCTCCATCACGGGATCGGCGAGATTCCAGAACGGCATCGACGTGAGGTACGCGAAGCCGAGCTCGAGGATCTTCGGCGTGAGCCGGAACAGCCGGCCGTCGGCCTCGACGTAGCCGAGCGTCTGCAGCGTGAGCAGGATCCGGCGCGCGCCCGCGCGCGTGAGCCCGGTGGCCGAGGCGACCTCGGTAAGCGTCTGCTCCGGACGGGCCGCGTCGAATGCGCGGATCACCGCGAGGCCGCGCGCGAACGACTGGACATAGGAGTCGCCGGGTTTCGTCTGAGTGTCTTCGGTTGTCATGAGCGATGGGAATATCGTGCAGCGGAGAAGATAGCGCATGGGGCCTGACACGCCAACCGCGCGGCGGGCCGGGCGCTTGACAGGTCGTCCCCGCACTCCCTATGATGCGTTGAACGTTCGATACACGATCTTATGTTCGTATATAGAACATTTAAGCGCATCCCGGCGGGCAATGCAAGGGGCGCGCGCCCTGTTCATTCCCCAGCCTGTCCTGGGACCGGAGACACTGATGACCGAAGCTTTTCTGTGTGATGCGATCCGTACGCCGATCGGGCGTTACGGCGGTGCACTGTCCGGCGTGCGCGCCGACGACCTGGGCGCGGTGCCGCTCAAGGCGCTCGTCGAGCGCAACCGCGACGTCGACTGGACGGCGATCGACGACGTGATCTACGGCTGCGCGAACCAGGCCGGCGAGGACAACCGCAACGTCGCGCGCATGTCCGCACTGCTCGCGGGGCTGCCGCAGGGTGTGCCGGGTTCGACGATCAACCGCCTGTGCGGTTCCGGGATGGACGCGGTCGGCGTAGCCGCGCGCGCGATCAAGTCCGGCGAGGCCGCGCTGATGGTCGCGGGCGGCGTCGAGAGCATGACGCGCGCGCCGTTCGTGATGGGCAAGGCCGCAAGCGCGTTCGCGCGTCAGGCCGACATCTACGACACGACGATCGGCTGGCGCTTCGTCAATCCGCTGATGAAACAGCTGCACGGTGTCGATTCGATGCCGGAGACGGCCGAGAACGTCGCGGTCGACTACAACATCAGCCGCGCCGATCAGGACCTGTTCGCGCTGCGCAGCCAGCAGAAGGCCGCGCGGGCGCAGCAGGACGGCACGCTCGCCGAGGAAATCGTCGCGGTCACGATTGCCCAGAAGAAGGGCGATCCGCTGGTCGTGTCGCGCGACGAGCATCCGCGCGAGACGTCGCTCGAGACGCTCGCGAAGCTGAAGGGCGTCGTGCGCCCGGACGGCTCGGTCACGGCCGGCAACGCGTCGGGCGTCAACGACGGCGCCGCTGCGCTGCTGCTCGCGAACGAAGAAACCGCGAAGCGCTTCGGCCTGACGCCGCGCGCACGCGTGCTCGGGATCGCAACGGCCGGCGTCGCGCCGCGCGTGATGGGCATCGGCCCCGCGCCGGCCACGCAGAAGCTGCTTGCGCGGCTCGGGATGACGATCGACCAGTTCGACGTGATCGAGCTGAACGAGGCGTTCGCATCGCAAGGTCTCGCGGTGCTGCGCATGCTCGGCGTCGCCGACGACGATCCGCGCGTGAACCCGAACGGCGGCGCGATCGCACTGGGCCATCCGCTCGGCGCATCGGGTGCGCGTCTCGTGACGACCGCGATGTATCAGCTGCATCGCACGAACGGCCGCTTCGCGCTGTGCACGATGTGCATCGGCGTCGGCCAGGGCATCGCGATCGCTATCGAGCGTGTCTGACCTGCGGCTCGCGGCGCAGCGGCAGGGCATGAGCCGTTTCGCCGCGTGACCGCTTTGCGGTTTTCCAAACGATGCGCGGCACGAGGATTCTCGTGCCGCGCATTGTCGTTAACCGGCCTGCGACACCTGCTTGAGGCGCGCATCGAGCGCGTCGATCTCGGTGTCCGCGAACACTTCGATCCCGTGCTCGCGCAGCAACGCCGCCGTGACACCGGCGCCCGCGTGCCGCCGGTTCTCGAAACTCCCGTCGTAAATGAACGTGCTGCCGCACGACGGACTGCCGTCGGCCAGGATCGCGAAGCGGCAATCGTGCGTACGTGCGAGGGCCAGCGCGGTTTGCGCGCCCGATACGAACGGTGCCGTCACGTCCGTTCCGTTTACGTCGACGATGCGCGCGGCGCCCGACAGCACCTGCTGCCCCGATTCGCCGCCGGCGATTTCGGCGGGCGGGCGCGGCACGCTGAAGCCGCCGGCCAGTTCGGGGCAGACGGGCACGAGGCGCCCTTCGCGCTGCCACCGTTCGAGCGCCTCGTGTGCGGTGGTCTTGGCCGAGCCGTTGTAACGGACCGGATGACCGACCACGCACATGCTGACGAGGATCTTCGGCAGGGCTTGCGGCTGCGCTTCGTTCTGCAATTTCGCTCTCCGTGATGCCGCGATGGCCGAGGGCGGCCGTGGCAAAGCCGGAAATTCTACGCTTTGCCCGCTTGCCGGTGCGTCAGGCCGCCGGCCCTTCCAGATGAATGTCTTCCGGCTCGAGCGCGTAAAGCGCCGGGTCGGGCGATGCGCTGACCGTGAAGCCGAGCCGCAGGTAGAAGTCGATCGTGCGTTGCGACGGTGTTGCCGACACATACAGGCGGGCGGCACCCATCGCGCGCGCCTGCTCACGGGCCGCGCGGGCAAGTTGCTCGCCGAGCCCGCAGCCGCGCCAGTCGCGGCTCACGTGCAGGAATTTCAGCTGCAGCATGTCGCGGTGCGGGCCGAGCGGCAGGCTGTCGACGACGACCGCCGCGACGAGCCGTGCACCGTCGAACATGCCGAGGCACCAGCCGCCGCGATCGTGACAGTCGAGCAGGATCGGTGTGTAGTGGTCGGCTTCGCCGTCCGGCCAGCCGCCGACGTCGTAGAACTCGGGCACGAGATGCAGCGCGCCGTCGCGCAGCACATACAGGTGCTCGATGATCTCGCGCCGGTCGATGGTCCACACGAGCGGCACCTCGTCGCGTGCGAGCGGGCGGGCGGACAGCGCGTCGCGTTCGGCGGCGGTGCGGCGCGTCATGCGGCCTCCCGATGCGCGGCGATCGCATACATCAGCGGCAGGCGCGGCATGCCGTCGGGCGGCGCCATCCGGTGGCCGTCCAGCTCGCGCATCCCGTCGAAGCCCTTCCAGCCGTTCGCATACGGATATTCGGTCAGGCGATCGATTGCCAGCCCGGCCGACACGAGCGCGTTCACGACCTCGCCGATGCCCCACATGAACTCGAAGCTCGGATGCGGGTTCGCGAAATCGACGACACCCGGATGGTCGTGCCGCGCGCCGAGCCCCGTGCCGGAGGCCGCGACGTAATCGCCGACGCCCGACGGCTCCTCGGTCGCGTCGGGCTTGAAATAGTCGTAGCGCGGCTTCCAGTGTTCGTCGAAATACAGCGCGAACGGATGGAACTCGACCATCGCGAAACGACCGCCCGGCGCGAGCAGCGCGGCGATCCCGTGTGCCCACGCGTTCAGGTCGGATAGCCAGCAGATCGCACCGTACGACGTGAACACGCGATCGAAGCGCTCGCCGCGCGCGGCGGCTTCGGGCATCCAGTCGAGCACGTCGGCGCGCTCGAAACGCGCGGGCAGGCCCGCGTCGGCCGACAGTTGCCGTGCGAAGGCGATCGCTTCGTCGGAGATGTCGACGCCCGTCGCCTTCGCGCCGTCGCGCACGAGGCTCAGCGTGTCCTGCCCTGCGTTGCATTGCAGGTGCAGGAGCCGCAGCCCGGCGATGTCGCCGAGCAGTTCGCGTTCTTCGGGAAAGAGCGTCGAGCGGCCTTCGCGGAACAATGCGGCCTGATCGCCTTTATGGCTGTTATGCGCGACTGTCGCTGTATTCCAGGACAGCCGATTCAGCTCGTGCAATGCCTTTTTCATTGAATTCGAATGCCGGTTGAATGGAGCAGGATAGACGGAATCGTTTCGCTGTGTGCAACGGCCGACGGCATTGACATGCTGTGCGGCGTGGTCGGGCCGCGTGGCGTGAATTACAGATGAACGCGCGCGGCGATTATTGCTGGATTATTTGATCGAAATCATGGCGGCTGCCGAATTGAGGATTTTATCTGAAGAAAGGGTAAGGTTTTTCCCCAATATGCCGACAGTAAAGATGAAGACCGTCGTAAAGCGATCAACCGTTTTTCGGCTACTGAGCGTGATTTCAGCGCGGCGCGGACGACAGATCCGCCTTTCGGAGCCTTGCATGCGCAATAACCAGCCCGTTACCCAACAGGAATTCGATTTTCCCGACGACGTCACGCTGATGTCGACGACCGATGCAGACAGCATCATCACCTACGCCAACACGACGTTCGCACAGGTGAGCGGCTTCGCGAACGAGGAACTCGTCGGCCAGCCGCACAACGTGGTGCGCCACCCGGACATGCCGCGCGAAGCGTTTGCCGACATGTGGGCGACGCTCAGGCGCGGCGAGCCGTGGACCGCGCTCGTGAAGAACCGCCGCAAGAACGGCGACCACTACTGGGTGCGTGCGAACGCGATTCCCGTGATGCGCAACGGCGAGCCGCACGGCTACATGTCGGTCCGCACGAAGGCGCCGCACGACGAGACCGAGGCCACCGATGCGCTGTATCGCGCGTTTCGCGAAGGCAAGGCCGGCCAGCGCCGGTTCCACAAGGGGCTGGTGATCCGCACGGGGCTGCTGCGCATCGCGTCGCTGTCGCAGACGATGTCGGTGCGCGCGCGCGTGCATTCGGCGCTGTGCGTGCTCGCGCCCGCGGTTGTCGGCACGGGCTGGGCATGCGGGCTGGCCGGCGGTGCGCTCGCGGCGTTTGCCGGCGTGACGGTCGGCGTGGCGGCGGCGGCCGGCCTGTGGCTCGATGCGCAGATCGTGCGTCCGCTGAAGCGGCTGCACGACCAGGCGCTGAACGTCGCGACCGGCGAAAGCCGGCGCGGCGTGCGGATGAACCGCGTCGACGAGATCGGGATGACGCTGCGCACGATCAACCAGCTCGGGCTGATGTTCCGCTGGCTCGTCGACGACGTCAGCGAGCAGGTGCACAACGTGCAGCGCGCGAGCAACGAGATCGCGCAGGGCAACAACGACCTGAGCGCGCGTACCGAGCAGGCTGCGTCGAGCGTGCAGGAGACGGCCGCGTCGATGGCCGAGATGACGGCGACCGTCGACAGCAACGCGGAGACCGCGCTGCAGGCAAACCGGCTCGCGATGTCGGCGAGCGAAGCGGCCGGGCGCGGCGGGCAGGCGGTGGGCGAGGTCGTCACGACGATGAGCGACATCACCGCCAGCTCGCGCAAGATCGCCGACATCATCGGCGTGATCGACGGCATCGCGTTCCAGACCAACATCCTTGCGCTGAATGCGGCCGTGGAAGCGGCACGCGCGGGCGAACAGGGCCGCGGCTTCGCGGTGGTCGCCGGCGAGGTGCGTGCGCTCGCGCAGCGCAGCGCGAACGCCGCGAAGGAGATCAAGACGCTGATCGGCGCGAGCGTCGACCGCGTCGAGTCGGGCGCGCGGCGCGTGGACGAGGCGGGCAAGACGATGGAGGACATCGTCGCGCAGGTGAAGCGCGTGTCGGACCTGATCGCGGAGATCAGCTCGTCGACGGCCGAACAGAGCACCGGCGTGTCGCAGGTCGACCAGGCGGTCGTACACCTGGACAACATCACGCAGCAGAACGCGGCGCTGGTCGAGCAGAGCACGGCGGCGTCGGAGAGCCTGAAGCAGCAGGCGACGCGTCTCGTGGACGCGGTGAACGTGTTCCGGTGATCGTCGGGGCGCGCACGCGATGTGCGCGCCTAATCGATGCATCGTGATTGACGCGCGCAATGCGCATTCAGGTTTTTCGATTCAATCAAAATGCGCCAAACGAGAAATATTCGTATTTAATGTTTTGCATTTATGCATTGAATCGATTCGGATAATTTATGTTTAATGGTCAGACGAATGGCCGTCAAACCGTTGCCTGGTCTGGTGTTTGGTTTTATCCATAAACAAATTGTTTGGTGGAAACACGATCATGTATTTTTAATGAATATTTCCCGAATACACCATAATGTTTTCGGGAAATTTGCCGAAAGCGCAGGAGTCAGACCAACGCGCATGCGGATCGGCCGCAATGCGCGGGGTTTCGAATCAATCGACAAGCGGACGCAAGATCCGTTACCCGGAGCTCCACACCATGCGCAACAACCAGCCCGTCACGCAACGCGAATACGATTTTCCCGATGACGCGACGTTGATGTCGACCACCGACGCGAACAGCTACATTACCTACGCGAACGCGGCATTCATCCAGGTCAGCGGATTTTCCCCCGAAGAGATCGAAGGCCAGCCGCACAACGTGGTGCGGCATCCGGACATGCCGAAGGAGGCGTTCGCCGACATGTGGGCGACGCTCAAGGGCGGCGAGCCGTGGACCGCGCTCGTGAAGAACCGCCGCAAGAACGGCGATCATTACTGGGTGCGCGCGAATGCGATTCCGGTGATGCGCAACGGCGAGCCGAAGGGCTACATGTCGGTGCGCACGAAGGCGACGCGCGACGAGATCGCGGCCGCGGAGGCGCTCTACAAGGAATTCCGCGAAGGGCGCGCCGGCAACCGGCATTTTCACAAGGGGCTGATCGTCCGCAAGGGCGTGGCCGGTTTCACGTCGCTGTTCCAGACGATGTCGGTGCGCGCGCGGCTCCACGCGTCGCTGTGCGTGCTCGCGCCGGTCGTGGTGGCGGGTGGCTGGGCGTGCGGGCTGGCCGGCGGCGGGCTCGCCGCGTTCGCGGCGGTGACGGC
>NZ_JAAGPP010000073.1:0-43304 GCF_017104975.1 Burkholderia sp. Ac-20344 | reverse complement strand
CACCACCACCACCGTAGCCGCCGCCGTAACCGCCTTCGTCACCGCCACCACCGCCGCCGCCCGCACCACCGCGGCCGCCGAGCATCTGCATCTGGTCGGCGACGATTTCGGTCGAGTAACGATCCTGGCCGTCCTGGCCCTGCCACTTGCGCGTGCGGATGCGGCCTTCGATATAGACCGACGAACCCTTCTTCAGGTATTCGCTGACGATTTCCGCCAGACGGCCGAAGAACGCGACGCGATGCCACTCGGTCATTTCCTTGAAATCGCCGCTTGCCTTGTCCTTGTAGCGGTCGGTCGTCGCGAGACGGATGTTCGCAACCGCGTCGCCGCTCGGCAGGTAACGGACTTCAGGATCGGCGCCGAGATTGCCGACGAGGATGACCTTGTTGACGGATGCCATGTGTTTCTCCAGTAAATTCGATGCCGGGCCGCCCGCTCATGCTGTCGGGGCGGCCCGCCGGGCAAGCCGGCGAACGCCGCCGGTACCTGCCAAAAGTGAGTTCAGGCCTTGCGCGGCGGCGCTTTCATGCTGGCCGCGATTATAAGCCACGCGGCCACGAGCCCAGAACACGTGTAGAACACGGTGTTCGCGCCGCCGTGCTTCAGCAGCCAGCCGCCCACGATGCCGCCGAGCGCGAGCCCGATCGACTGCGTGGTGTTGTAGACGCCCGTGGCCGCGCCCTTGCGCGAACCGGGCGCGAGCTTCGACACGAGCGACGGCTGCGACGCTTCCAGGATGTTGAAACCAAGGAAGTAAACGAAAAGAATCGCCGCCACAATCAGGATGGTATGCGGCGCGCTGCCCAACAACAATTGGCCGATCAGGATAGCCAGGATGCCGCCGAGCAGCACCGGCTTCATCTTGCCCCGTTTTTCCGCGACGATGATCGCCGGAACCATCATCACGAACGCGAGCCCCATCACCGGCAGGTAGACCTTCCAGTGCGCGGCGACCGGCAGGCCGCCGTCGACGAGCAGACGCGGCACGACGAGGAACAGGGCCGTCTGCGTCGCGTGCAGCACCAGCACGCCGAAGTTCAGGCGCAGCAGCTCGACGTTGTGCAGCACCTCGGCGAACGGCGCGGGCACGTGCACGGGCTTCGCCGCGTCGGGCACGATCCACAGCACGACGCCGATCGCGAGGATCGACAGCACGCCGACGATCGCGAACAGCCCGCTCATCCCGACCCAGTGGAACACGATCGGCGCACCGACGATCGCGACCGCGAACGACACGCCGATCGAGCCGCCGACCATCGCCATCGCTTTCGTGCGGTTCTGCTCGGAGGTCAGGTCGGCGATGAACGCGAGCACCGCGGACGACACCGCACCCATGCCCTGGATCACGCGGCCGACGATGATCCACGTGATGTCGTGCGCGAACGCGGCGACGAAGCTGCCGATCGCGAAGATCACGAGGCCCGTGGCGATCACCGGCTTGCGGCCGAACTTGTCGGACGCCCAGCCGTAGAAGATGTAGAACAGCGACTGCGTGACGCCGTAGGCCCCGAGCGCGATGCCGACGAGCAGCACGTTGTCGCCGCCCGGGATGGTTTTCGCGTAGACCGAGAACACCGGCATGATCATGAACAGGCCGAGCATGCGCAGCGCGAAGATCGCGGCGAGCGACGTGGTCGCGCGCAATTCGGGCGCAGTCATGCGGGAAGACGTGGCAGACGGATTGGACATCGGGAATGAATTTCGAATGATCGGAATGTCCGCCCGACACCGGGCGGCGGAAGATCAGGACCAGCGGCCCGGGAGGCTTGGCGGGCGACACGTCGGGGCAGGATTCAGGCAACCCGCAGGCCGCCCGGAACCGCGCGGCGCGGCCGCTTTCCCGGCGCAGGCGCCGCCTTGCTGCCACCTGCTGCTAAGGCTGGGGGCCCCAAACGACGGCCTCGAAAAGCCGTTATAGTAGCAGGTTTGGTTCCCTCCATTTTCGCCAGGTTCATGGAACAGATCCGTATCCGTGGGGCGCGTACCCACAACCTGAAAAACGTCAATCTCGACCTGCCGCGCCACAAGCTGGTCGTGATTACCGGGCTGTCCGGGTCGGGGAAATCGTCGCTCGCGTTCGATACCCTTTATGCCGAGGGCCAGCGCCGCTACGTCGAAAGCCTGTCCGCGTATGCCCGCCAGTTCCTGCAACTGATGGAGAAACCCGACGTCGACCTGATCGAAGGCCTGTCGCCCGCGATCTCGATCGAGCAGAAGGCGACGTCCCACAACCCGCGTTCGACCGTCGGCACGGTCACGGAAATCCACGACTACCTGCGACTTTTGTTCGCACGTGTCGGCACGCCGTACTGCCCCGACCATGACATCCCGCTGGAAGCGCAGAGCGTGTCGCAGATGGTCGACGCCGCACTGGCGCTGCCCGAGGAAACGAAGCTGATGATCCTCGCGCCCGTCGTCGCGAACCGCAAGGGCGAGCACGCCGAGCTGTTCGAGGACATGCAGGCGCAGGGTTTCGTGCGCTTTCGCGTGCGCTCGGGCGGCGGCACCGCGAACGAAGGCGTCGCGAAGATCTACGAGGTCGAGTCGCTGCCGAAGCTGAAGAAGAACGACAAGCACACGATCGACGTCGTCGTCGACCGCCTGAAGGTGCGCCCGGACATGAAGCAGCGCCTCGCCGAGTCGTTCGAGACGGCGTTGCGCCTCGCCGACGGCCGCGCGATCGCGCTCGAGATGGAGTCCGACCACGAGCACCTGTTCAGCTCGAAGTTCGCGTGCCCGATCTGCTCGTACTCGCTGCAGGAGCTCGAGCCGCGCCTGTTCTCGTTCAACAACCCGATGGGCGCGTGCCCGGAATGCGACGGCCTCGGCCAGATCACGTTCTTCGACCCGAAGCGGGTCGTCGCGCACCCGTCGCTGTCGCTCGCCGCCGGCGCCGTGAAGGGCTGGGACCGCCGCAACCAGTTCTACTTCCAGATGCTGCAGAGTCTTGCAGCCTTCTACGAATTCGATATCGACGCCGCGTTCGAGGACCTGCCGGAAAAGATCCGGAAGGTGCTGCTGTTCGGTTCGGGCAAGCAGACGATCCCGTTCTCGTACATCAACGAGCGCGGCCGCACGACGATCCGCGAACACGTGTTCGAAGGGATCATCCCGAACCTCGAGCGCCGCTACCGCGAGACCGATTCGGTCGCGGTGCGCGAAGAACTGTCGAAGTACCAGAACAACCAGCCGTGCCCGTCGTGCGACGGCACGCGCCTGCGCCGCGAGGCGCGCCACGTGCGGGTCGGCACCGGCGACTACGCGCGCGGCATCTATGAAATCAGCGGCTGGCCGCTGCGCGACGCGCTCGGTTATTTCGACGGCCTGACGCTCGACGGCGCGAAGCGCGAGATCGCCGACAAGGTGATCAAGGAAATCGTCGCGCGCCTGACGTTCCTGAACAACGTCGGCCTCGACTACCTGTCGCTCGAGCGCAGCGCCGAAACGCTGTCGGGCGGCGAGGCGCAGCGCATCCGGCTCGCGTCGCAGATCGGCTCGGGCCTCACGGGCGTGATGTACGTGCTCGACGAGCCGTCGATCGGCCTGCACCAGCGCGACAACGACCGCCTGATCTCGACGCTCAAGCACCTGCGCGACCTCGGCAACTCGGTGATCGTCGTCGAGCACGACGAGGACATGATCCGCACGGCCGACTATGTCGTCGACATGGGCCCGGGCGCCGGCGAGCACGGCGGCGTGGTGGTGGCCGAAGGCACGCCGAAGCAGGTGCAGTCGAACCCGCAGTCGCTCACCGGCCAGTACCTGGTCGGCAAGCGCACGATCGAATACCCGGACGAGCGGATCGCACCCGATCCCGAGCGGATGCTGCGCATCGTCGACGCGCACGGCAACAACCTGAAGCACGTCGATCTCGAGCTGCCGGTCGGCCTCTTGACCTGCATCACCGGCGTGTCGGGCTCCGGCAAGTCGACGCTGATCAACGACACGCTGTATCACGCGGTCGCGCGCCACCTGTACGGCTCGTCGGCCGAGCCGGCGCCGCACGAGGCGATCGAAGGCCTCGAGCACTTCGACAAGGTGATCAACGTCGACCAGTCGCCGATCGGCCGCACCCCGCGCTCGAACCCGGCTACGTATACGGGCCTGTTCACGCCGATCCGCGAGCTGTTCTCGGGCGTGCCGACCTCGAAGGAGCGCGGCTACGATCCGGGCCGCTTCTCGTTCAACGTGAAGGGCGGCCGCTGCGAATCGTGCCAGGGCGACGGCGTGCTGAAGGTGGAAATGCACTTCCTGCCGGACGTCTACGTGCCGTGCGACGTGTGCCACGGCAAGCGCTACAACCGCGAAACGCTCGAAGTGCAGTACAAGGGCAAGAACATCAGCGAAGTGCTCGACATGACCGTCGAGCACGCGTACGCGTTCTTCAGTGCGGTGCCGGTCATCGCGCGCAAGCTGAAGACGCTGCTCGACGTCGGCCTCGGCTACATCCGCCTCGGCCAGTCGGCCACGACGCTGTCGGGCGGCGAGGCGCAACGCGTGAAGCTGTCGCTCGAACTGTCCAAGCGCGACACCGGCCGCACGCTGTACATCCTCGACGAACCGACCACCGGCCTGCACTTCCACGACATCGCACTGCTGCTGGAAGTGATCCACCGGCTGCGCGACCAGGGCAACACGGTCGTGATCATCGAGCACAACCTCGACGTGATCAAGACGGCCGATTGGGTGATCGACCTCGGCCCCGAAGGCGGTGCCGGCGGCGGCCAGATCATCGCGCAGGGCACGCCCGAGCAGGTCGCGAAGACGAAAGCGAGCTTTACCGGCAAGTACCTCGCACCGCTGCTCAAGCGTCCGACCCGCAAGGTCGCCGCGGGCTGACGCTTCCCGCCGCCCCTCCCCTCCCGCGCGCGGCCGCCCGGCCGCGCGCCCCCTCTCCGCACCGCGCAACCGGTCTCCTCTCGTTTTCCCTTCTGCGTTTACACCACGCGCCAAACGGCCCCGTTGCGGACCATAATGGCGGCTATACTTTACGGTCGTAAGGTTCGCCGCACGCACCAATCCGGTGCAGCGCCGGGCGAACACGGCTCTGCCGCGCATTCCGCGGCATGACACACGAACGACAGGAATCCATGATGGAGAAGCAACCAGACTCGTCGCGCGATGCGCAGAATCGCGAACCGCACCTGCGCAGCGTGCGGCTGACGAGTGACTTCAGCCTGCCGAAGCTGTCAGCACTCGAGATCGGCAGCTATGCGTTCGCGATCGTCGCCATGTGGCTCGTGATCGAGCTCAAGCTGCTCGGCGGGCTGCTGGCCGGCCTGCTCGTCTACCAGTTGATCCACACGATCGCCCCCGTGATCGAACGCCACACCACGAGCATGCGCGCGCGCTGGGTCGCCGTCGTGCTGCTGGCGATCGCGATCGTCGGCGCACTGACGGGCTTGACGATCGGCATCATCGAACACTTCGAGCGCACGGTGCCGAACCTGCAAAGCCTGCTCGACCAGCTGATGCAGATCGTCGAGCAGACCCGCGCACGCACGCCGGCCTGGATTGCGAGCCTGCTGCCCGTGGACGTCGAGCAGATGAAGACGAAGGCCGCCGTGCTGATGCACTCGCACATGGACCAGCTCCAGCAAAGCGGCAAGAGCGTCGCGCGCGGCTTCGGCCACGTGCTGTTCGGGATGATCATCGGCGCGATGATCGCGATCGGCGTCGAGCACGGCAAGGTGCGCCGGCCACTGTCCACGGCGCTCGTCACGCGCGTGTCGCGCTTCGCCGACGCATTCCGCCGGATCGTGTTCGCGCAGATCAAGATCTCGGCGATCAACGCGGTGTTCACGGGCATCTACCTGCTCGTCGCCCTGCCGATCTTCCACCAGCGGTTGCCGCTGTCGAAAACGCTCGTGCTCGTCACGTTCATCGTCGGGCTGCTGCCCGTGATCGGCAACCTGATCTCGAACACGCTGATCGTCGCCGTGTCGCTGTCGGTCAGCATGGGCACCGCGATCGCGTCGCTGGCGTTCCTCGTGGTCATCCACAAGCTCGAATACTTCCTGAACGCGAAGATCATCGGCGGCCAGATCGAGTCGCGTGCGTGGGAGCTGCTGCTCGCGATGCTGATCATGGAAGCCGCGTTCGGGCTGCCGGGCGTGATCGCCGCGCCGATCTTCTATGCGTACCTGAAGCGCGAGCTGTACCTGCTGCGGCTGATCTGAAGCAGCCCGCGCGTCAAAGCGATAAAAAACGCCGCGCCCGTGAAGGGCGCGGCGTTTTTGCTTGTGGAAGCCCGCGATCCGGGGGCCGGATGGCCCGCGCCCGGCAAATCAGCGGAACACGACCGTCTTCGTGCCATTCAGCACGATCCGGTGCTCGACGTGCCACTTCACCGCACGCGCGAGCGTCACGCACTCGACGTCGCGGCCGATCGCGGTCAGCTGGTCGGGCGTCATGCTGTGGTCGACGCGCTCGACTTCCTGCTCGATGATCGGGCCTTCGTCGAGATCGGTCGTCACGTAGTGCGCGGTCGCACCGATCAGCTTCACGCCGCGATCGAACGCCTGGTAGTACGGCTTCGCGCCCTTGAAGCTCGGCAGGAACGAATGGTGGATGTTGATCGCGCGGCCGGCGAGCTGCTCGCACATGTTCGGCGACAGGATCTGCATGTAGCGCGCAAGCACGACGAGATCGGCCTGGTGCTCGTCGATCACTTCCAGCACGCGCGCTTCCTGTGCAGCCTTCGCGGCATCGGACGAGCCGCCGATCAGCGGGAAGTGATGGAACGGGATGTTGTAGCTCGCGGCGAGCTGATAGAACTCCTTGTGGTTCGACACGATCGCCGGAATCTCGATCGGCAGCTGGCCGGTGCGATAGCGGAACAGCAGGTCGTTCAGGCAGTGGCCGATCTTCGACACCATGATCACGACGCGCGGCTTCACGGCCGCGTCGTGCAGTTCCCAGCGCATCGAGAACTGTTCGGCGAGCGGCGCGAATTCCTTGCGCAGCGTGTCGAGCGCCGTCGCGACATCCGCGCCGCCGCCGTCCTGCTCGAAGTGCACGCGCATGAAGAATTCGCTGGTGCGGCTGTCGCCGAACTGCGCCGAATCGAGGATGTTGTTGCTGCGCTCGAACAGGAAGCCCGAGACCGCATGGACGATGCCGTGCCGGTCGGGGCACGACAGTTTCAAGATAAAGCTGTGATCGGTCGGCATGACCGCTACTCCCTTCGTTTCCGTATTCGTCAAATTGCCCGTTCGCGCCGCCGGACTGCGTGCGCGGCACGCGTCACGCGGCCGGTGCGAACAGTGCGTCGATGCCCGCCGCGTCGGCCGCCGGGATCCAGCGGTGGCGCAGCAGCGTGTCGAGCGTCGCGAGGCTCGCATCCATCGTCGCGCGGCCGGCGCGCAGCCAGCCGATCACCTCGGGCACGCCGGCCAACAGGTGCTCGGCCACTTCGCCGTCCTGGTTGCGCGGCGCGAAATCGCGCGGCAGCGGCAGGTCGTACACGAAGATCAGTTCGGACTGCGTGCCTTCCGGCAGCGAGCACAGCACCTGCACCGCGCGGCCCGCGATCGCGCGCGCGGCCAGTTCGGCCGGAATGCCGGCTTCTTCCCAGCATTCCTTCGCGAGCGTCTCGTGAACGCCCAGGCCCCAGCCGATCCCGCCCGCGACGACGTTGTCGAGCATGCCGGGGTCGGTTGCCTTGGTCTCGCTGCGGCGGCCGAGCCACATCTGCGGGACGGCCGCGGCGGACGTTTCGCCCGGCGCAACCGCATATTCTACGATGCCGTTCAGATGCACCGCATAAGTCTGCGTGCCGAAGAAGCGCGACGCGGCGCGCTCGATGTACGCGAGCGGCGGATCGTCGAAGCGGTTGCGGATCGCGTAGATCTCGTCGCGCCAGCCGGGAATCGCGCCTTCGGCCGCGAGTGCGCCGATTGCGCTCGCCAGCGCCATGCTGCGTGCGTCGACCGAGTCGTAGCGCGCCGACAGCGCGACGCGCTCAGCGGTCAGCTCGAACACGTCGGGCCAGCGGGCGAGCATGGCGACGTCCTGGCGGCGCACCCAGCCGACCGCCTGGCCGGCGATCTCGAAACGCAGGTGCGCGGCCGGATCGAAGCGGCGCGCGGCCGCAATGCACGGAAACGTCATCGCGATCAGTCCTTCAGCGCGACGCGGATACCGATCGCGATGAACGTCGCGCCGGCGATCCGGTCGAGCCACACGCCAGCCTTCGGGCGGCGCTTCAGCCACGCGCCGATCATGCCTGCGCCGACGCCGAACAGCGAAAAGATCGCGGCCGTCTGCAGCATGAACAACGCGCCGAGTTCGAACATCTGCAGCGTCACGCTCTGCCCGCCGCGCGGATCGACGAACTGCGGCAGGAACACGACGAAGAACAGCGTGACCTTCGGGTTCATCAGGTTGCCGATCACGCTCTGCCGGAAGATCGTGCCGAGCGGCTGCGGCGGACGCGCATGCGCATTCGCGAGGCCCTGGCTGCGCAGCGCCTTGATGCCGATCCACACGAGGTACGCGGCGCCCGCGAGCTTCAGGATCTCGAACGCGACCGGCGACGAACGCAGCACGGCCGCGACGCCCAGCGCCGCGAGCGTCGTGTGGAACAGGATCCCGGCGGTGAAGCCGAGCGCGGCGACGAAGCCGGCCGCGCGGCCCTGCGAGATGCCGCGCGCGAGCACCTGCAGGTTGTCGGGCCCCGGCGCGAACGTGATCGCGATCGACGTGGCGAGAAACAGCATGAAGTTGGGCATCGTGACCTCGCTGCTAACGTGAATTCAGGTGGATTCAGGCAGGCCGGCGTTCAGTGGCCGGCAAATTCGGTGACGGTATAGACGGGTAGCCCCGCGTTGCGCAGCAGCGCCGAGCCGCCGAGATCGGGCAGGTCGATGATCGCCGCGCCTTCGACCACTTCCGCGCCGAGCCGCTGCAGCAGGTTGCGCCCCGCCATCATCGTGCCGCCGGTCGCAATCAGGTCGTCCATGATGATCACGCGGTCGCCGGGGCGGCATGCGTCCTCATGGATCTCGACCGTCGCGCTGCCGTATTCGAGGTCGTACGATTCCGAGCGCGTCTTGTACGGCAGCTTGCCGACCTTGCGGATCGGCACGAAGCCGACGCTCAGTTCGTACGCGACGATCGGCGCGATGATGAAGCCACGCGCGTCGAGGCCCGCGACATAGTCGAGCTTCGCATCGACATAGCGCTCGACGAACAGGTCGACGAGGATGCGCAGCGCCTTCGGGCTCTGCAGCAGCGTCGTGATGTCGCGGAACATCACGCCCGGCTGCGGCCAGTCGGGCACCGTGCGGATCTGGCTGTGGATGAAGGCGACCGGATCGAGCGGTGCGCCCGGCGACGAATGCGGCATGAAACTCTCCGAAAAAAACGGTGCGCGAAGATCGGGCACCGTTTCGAATCAATACGGGTCGGATTATCAAACCGAGCCCGGCTCAGGCGGCCGCGGCTGGCGGATCGCGTCGATGGCGCGACAGCCGCTCCTCCGCGAGCGCGAGCGCCTCGGGCAGCCCGCGCAGCACGACGATGTCGCTCGCGCGCAGCTTGGTCTGCGGATCGGGTTCGACGCCGCGGATGCCGTGCCGGCGGATCGCCGTGACTTCGAGCCCGAGCGCATACAGCCCGAGTTCTTCCAGCGAACGCCCGACCGCGTCCGCGCGCGCATCGACCGGCACCGATTGTAGCCGCACCTGCTCGTGGTCGTCGTCGTCCGCGTCGTCCGCGCCGCGGAAATAGCCGCGCAGCAGGCTGTAGCGTTCGTCGCGCATTTCCTCGACGCGCCGCACGACCTTGCGCATCGGCACGCCGACCAGCACCAGCGTGTGCGACGCGAGCATCAGGCTGCCCTCGACGATCTCCGGAATCACCTCGGTCGCGCCGGCCGCGAGCAGCTTCTCCAGATCGGCATCGTCGACGGTGCGCACGATCGCGGGCAGCGTCGGCTCGAGCTCGTGCACGTGATGCAGCACGCGCAGCGCGGACGGCGTGTTCGCGTAGGTGATCGCCACCGCCGCCGCGCGGTGGATACCGGCCGCGAGCAGCGACTCGCGGCGCGCCGCGTCGCCGAACACGACCGATTCGCCGGCCGCCGCGGCCGCGCTCACGCGATCGGGGTCGAGGTCGAGCGCGACGTACGAAATGCCTTCCTGTTCGAGCATCCGCGCCAGGTTCTGGCCCGCGCGGCCGTAGCCGCAGATGATCACGTGGCCGCGCTGCTTGAGGCTTTGCGTCGCGATCCGCGTCATTTGCAGCGACTGCTGCATCCATTCGGTCGACGACAGCCGCATCACGATCCGGTCGGCGTTCTGGATCAGGAACGGCGCGGCGAGCATCGACAGCAGCATCGACGCGAGGATCGCCTGCAACAGCGTCGAATCGACGAGATGCCGGTCGAGGATCAGGTTCAGCAGCACGAAGCCGAATTCGCCGGCCTGCGCGAGCCCGATGCCGGTGCGCATCGCGACGCCCGGCGTCGCGCCGAACAGCCGCGCGAGCCCGGCGATCATCGTCCCCTTGAACAGGATCTGCCCGACGAAGAAACCGAGCACGAGGAACGGGTGCTCCCAGATCACGCGCGGATCGAGCAGCATCCCGGTCGTCACGAAGAACAGGCCGAGCAGCACGTCGCGGAACGGCTTGATGTCCTCCTCCACCTGATGGCGGAACGGCGTCTCGGAAATGAGCATCCCCGCGATGAACGCGCCGAGCGCGAGCGACAGGCCGAAGCGGTCGGTGATGAACGCGGCGCCGAGCGTGACGAGCAGCAGGTTCAGCACGAACAGCTCCTGCGAGCGGCGCCGCGCGACGACGTTGAGCCAGCGCGTCATGAAGCGCTGGCCGACGATCAGCAGCAGCGCAAGCGCGATCACGATCTTGACGGCCGCGAAGCCGAGCGTGATCGCGAGGTCCTTCGACGATTCGGCGCCGAATGCGGCGATCACGATCAGCAGCGGCACCACCGCGAGATCCTGGAACAGCAGCACGCCGAAGATGTTGCGGCCGTGCTCGGTCTCGATCTCGAGCCGCTCGGCGAGCATCTTCGACACGATCGCCGTCGACGACATCGCGAGCGCGCCGCCGAGCGCGACGGCGCCCTGCCACGTGATGTGCACCCAGCGCTCGAACAGGAAGCCAAGCACGACTGCGAGCACGAGCGTCGCGACGACCTGCAGCAGCCCGAGCCCGAACACGAGCCGCTGCATCGCCCTCAGCTTCGCGAGCGAGAACTCGAGGCCGATCGAAAACATCAGGAACACCACGCCGAATTCCGCGAGATGCTCGGCCCGCTCCAGATCTTCCGCGATGCCGAACGCATGCGGGCCGACCAGGATGCCGACGGTCAGGTAGCCGAGCATCGGCGGCAGGTTCAACGAGCGGAATACGACGACGCCCACCACTGAGGCCAGCAGCAGCAGCAGGGTCATTTCGAGCGGGGAAATCACGGGCGAAGCGTCCTCGTTCGTCGGGGCCACGGCAATGCGGGCGCGGGTGGTGGCGGTGGTCAGGCGACATCGGACGAGTCCGAAGGCCCGGCGCGGCGAACAAACGCCTTTGCTATACTCCGCGCATGATAGCGAAAATCAATGATGATCGGGCGCTCGCGCTCGCCCGCGACGTGCTCGACATCGAGGCGGACGCCGTGCGCGCGCTGCGCGACCAGCTCAACGGCGGCTTCGTCCAGGCCGTTGCGCTGCTGCTCGGCTGCCGCGGCCGCGTGGTGGTGTCCGGCATCGGCAAATCGGGGCATATCGCCCGCAAGATCGCGGCCACGCTGGCCAGCACCGGCACGCCGGCCTTCTTCGTCCACCCTGCCGAGGCCAGCCACGGCGACCTCGGGATGGTCACCTCCGACGACGTCTTCATCGGCATCTCCTATTCCGGCGAATCCGAAGAACTCGTCGCGATCCTGCCGCTCGTGAAGCGGATCGGCGCGAAGCTGATCGCAATCACGGGCCGCGCGGAATCGAGCCTCGGCACACTCGCCGACGTGAACCTGAATGCCGCGGTCGCAAAGGAAGCGTGCCCGATGAACCTCGCGCCCACCGCGAGCACGACCGCCGCGCTCGCCCTCGGCGACGCGCTCGCCGTCGCCGTGCTCGACGCGCGCGGCTTCGGTTCGGAAGATTTCGCGCGCTCGCACCCGGGCGGCGCACTCGGCCGGCGCCTGCTCACCTATGTGCGCGACGTGATGCGCTCGGGCGACGACGTCCCGTCCGTCGGGCTCGACGCGACGCTGTCGGACGCCCTGTTCCAGATCACCGCGAAGCGCCTCGGCATGACCGCCGTGGTCGATGCCGACGGCAAGGTCGCCGGCATCTTCACGGACGGCGACCTGCGCCGCGTGCTCGCGCGCGACGGCGACTTCCGCACGCTGCCGATCACCGATGTCATGACGCGCAACCCGCGCACGGTTGCGCCGGATCACCTGGCGGTCGAGGCCGTGGAACTGATGGAGCGCCACCGGATCAACCAGATGCTGGTGGTCGATGCCGACGGCGTGCTGATCGGCGCGCTGAACATGCACGACCTGTTTTCGAAGAAGGTGATCTGATGAGCGCAGCGCTGACTGCGGCCGAACGCGCAAGCCGCGTGAAGCTGATGATTTTCGACGTCGACGGCGTGCTGACCGACGGCGGCCTGCTGTTTACCGCGGCCGGCGACACGATGAAGTCGTTCAATTCGCTCGACGGCCACGGCGTGAAGCTGCTCGGCGAAGCCGGCATCGCAACCGCGATCATCACGGGCCGCCGCTCGGACATCGTCGCGGCGCGCGCGAAGGAAATGAAGATCGCCCACCTGTTCCAGGGGGTCGAGAACAAGCTCGCCGTGTTCGCGGACCTGATCGCCTCGCTCGGCCTCACCGCCGACCAGTGCGGGTACATGGGCGACGACTGGCCCGACCTGCCCGTGATGCTGCGCTGCGGCTTCGCGACGGCCCCCGCGAACGCACACCCCGAGGTGATCGCCCGCGCGCACTGGGTGGCCGAGGCCCGCGGCGGCCAGGGCGCCGTGCGCGAAGTCTGCGACGCGCTCCTGCGCGCGCAGCGCCGCTACGACGCGCTGCTCGCAGCCGCCTGCGGAGCCTGACGGATGAACTCGCATTTCCGTTGGACCCAGCTGCTGCCGCTCGCCGCGGTCGCCGCGCTCGCGGGCATCACCTGGTGGCTGCTGCAGGCCACGCTGCCGCCGCCCGGTGAAGGTACCGTGCAGCCGAAGCGCCATACGCCCGACTATTTCGCGGACAACTTCTCGGTCACCGAGCTCGACCAGTCCGGCTCGACCCAGTACCGGCTGACGGCCGCGAAGCTGATCCATTACGAAGACACCGAAAACAGCGACCTGACCGATCCGGCCATGCGCGCGTTCCAGCCCGGCAAGCCGGTCGTGACGACCACCGCGAAGCGCGGCACCGTCAACGGCGACGTGTCGATCGTCGACTTGTACGACGACGCGCGTATCCTGCGCGCGGCCGGCGGCGGCGATCCGCAGATGCAGGCCGATTCCCAGCATTTCCGGATCTTCGTCAATGACGATGTGATCCAGACCGAAAAGCCGGTTAAACTTCAGCGCGGCCTGTCGCTCGTCAACGCGACCGACGGCATGAAGTACAACAACGTCACCCGGGTCATCGAGCTTTACGGCAACGTGCGCGGCACGATTGCCGCGGCGGACACGTCCGGCGGCTCGAAAGGTCAACCCAAGTGACGCTTCCCTCACGTGACTGCATGAACGAACCGTTCCCTCGACAGATTTCCGGCGGCGCTGCGCGCGCCGTCCGCGCCGCGCTTGCCGCGACGCTCGTGGCGCTCCCGCTGGTCGGGCTGGCGCCGCTCGCCCATGCCGAGAAGGCCGACCAGAACAAGCCCATCAACGTCGAGGCCGACAACCTGACCTATGACGATCTGAAGCAGGTCACGGTCGCGACCGGCAACGTCGTGATCACGAAGGGCACGATCATCATCAAGGGCGATCGCGTCGAAGTGCGCCAGGACCCGGAAGGCTATCAGTACGCCACCTCGTTCGGCAGCGGCAAGAAGCACGCGACGTTCCGCCAGAAGCGCGAAGGCCTCGACGAGTACATCGACGGCGACGCCGAGCGCATCGACTACGACGGCAAGCAGGACCTGACCACGCTGACCACCGCCGCGACCGTGCGCCGCCTGCAGGGCACGTCGACTGTCGCCGATACCGTGCACGGCAGCGTGATCACGTACGACGGCCAGCGCGACTTCTACACCGCGAAGGGCGGCAAGGACGTCGCCGCGCCGGGCAACCCGAACGGCCGCGTGCGCGCGATGCTGTCGCCGAAGAACGGCGGCCCCGCGCCGCTGAACGGCGCGCCGGCGAAGCTGTCGCCGTCGACCACGATCCAGGGGGCGCCGGGCCAATGAACGCGCTACCGAACCGCCAGCCGGCCGGCACCACGAGCTCGCTCGTCGTCCGCAACCTGAAGAAGCGCTACGGCTCGCGCACGGTCGTCAAGGACGTGTCGCTCGACGTGAAGAGCGGCGAAGTCGTCGGCCTGCTCGGCCCGAACGGCGCCGGCAAGACCACGTCGTTCTACATGATCGTCGGCCTCGTGCCGCTCGACGCGGGCGAGATCTCGCTGAACGGCAGCTCGATCAGCCTGCTGCCGATCCACAAGCGCGCATCGCTCGGCCTGTCGTACCTGCCGCAGGAAGCGTCCGTGTTCCGCAAGCTGACCGTCGAGGAGAACATCCGCGCGGTGCTCGAGCTGCAGTACGGCGAAGACGGCAAGCGGCTGTCGAAGGACGCGATCTCGTCGCGCACCGAAGCGCTGCTCGACGAGCTGCAGATCGGCCACCTGCGCGAGAATCCCGCGCTGTCGCTGTCGGGCGGCGAGCGGCGCCGGGTCGAAATCGCACGCGCGCTGGCAACCAACCCGAACTTCATCCTGCTTGACGAACCGTTCGCCGGCGTCGACCCGATCGCGGTGCTCGAGATCCAGAAGATCGTCAAGTTCCTGAAGCAGCGCAACATCGGCGTGCTGATTACCGATCACAACGTCCGCGAAACGCTCGGCATCTGCGACCACGCCTACATCATCAGCGACGGCTCGGTGCTCGCCGCCGGTGCGCCGAGCGAAATCATCGAAAACGAAAGCGTACGCCGCGTGTACCTCGGCGAACATTTCCGGATGTAACTCTCCCTCGTGGCTGGCTGCACCCCGCCCGGCATCGCCGCGCGGGGCCGCGCCCCGCTTCGCGGCCATGCCCGCGGCCAGGCGGCGCGCCGCGCGTAATCGCGGATGGCTCAACGCGCCTGGGTCGTGGCAAACTGCCGGTATGACTCCCTCCTTGCCATGAAAGCCAGCCTTCAACTCCGCCTGTCGCAACATCTGGCGCTGACGCCCCAGCTACAGCAGTCGATCCGGCTCCTGCAGTTGTCGACGCTCGAATTGCAGCAGGAAGTCGCGATGGCCGTCGCGCAGAATCCGCTGCTCGAGAACGACGACGAATGGATCGCGAGCCCGCTGCGGGTCGCAGCGGACGGATCGTTGATCGCGCAGACGCCTCCCGCACAGAACACCGAGCCTGCTGCGACAAATAGCAGCAGTTCGTCAAGCGACCGCGCCGAGCGTGACGAGCCGGCCGGCGCGGACGAATACGACAGTTATGCGTCCGGCGACGGCAACGACGGCCCGCAGTGGAACCTCGACGAATTCGGCCGCTCGAGCGGCGCGTCCGACGACGACGACCTCCCGCCGCTGCAGGTGCAGGAAGCGGCGACGTCGCTGCGCGACCACCTGTCCGCGCAGTTGCGCGTCACGCAGGCCGGCCCGCGCGATCGCGCGCTCGTGATGTTCCTGATCGAATCGCTCGACGACGACGGCTACTTGACCGCCACGCTCGACGAAGTGCTCGCCGACCTGCCGCCCGAGCTGGAGATAGACTGCGACGAACTGAACGCGGCGCTCGCGCTGCTGCACAGCTTCGACCCGGCCGGGGTCGGTGCCCGCTCGGCATCCGAGTGCCTGAAGCTGCAGTTGCTGCGCCTCGATCCGTCCCCGACACGCACGCTCGCGCTCGAGATCGTGTCGCAGCATCTCGAACTGCTCGCCGCCCGCGACTTCACGCGGCTGCGCAAGCACCTGAAGGCGAGCGACGACGCGCTGCGCGACGCGCACATGCTGATCCGCTCGCTGGAGCCGTTCCCCGGCGCCGCGTACGGCAAGGCCGAGGCCGACTACGTCGTGCCCGACATCATCGTGAAGAAGGCCGGCCAGGGATGGCTCGCGGAGCTCAATCCGGAGGTCGTGCCGCGCCTGCGGATCAACAACCTCTACGCGAACATCCTGCGCAACAGCCGCGGCGATCCGTCGGCCGGTTCGCTCAAGCAACAGCTCCAGGAAGCACGCTGGCTGATCAAAAACATTCAGCAGCGATTCGACACGATCCTGCGTGTCGCACAGGCTATTGTCGAGCGTCAGAAGAACTTCTTTGCGCACGGTGAAATTGCCATGCGCCCCTTGGTTTTGCGGGAAATAGCTGATACGCTGGGCCTACACGAGTCGACTGTCAGCCGTGTGACAACCGGGAAGTACATGCTGACCCCGTTCGGGACGCTTGAATTTAAGTACTTCTTCGGATCTCACGTCTCGACCGACACCGGAGGCGCCGCATCGTCGACTGCCATCCGAGCCCTCATCAAGCAACTGATAGGAGCTGAAGACCCAAAAGCGCCACTTTCGGACAGCCGCATTGCCGAGCTGCTGGCAGAACAGGGTTTCGTGGTCGCGCGCCGCACGGTTGCGAAATATCGCGAAGCCCTCAAGATCCCGGCAGTGAATCTGCGCAAGTCTCTTTAAGCCTGCTGCCTGCCCGGCGGCAGGCGTGTTCCGGCCACCGCGCATACGGGGAACAGGCCGGGCGACCTGTCCGCGATACGCCGTCTCGTGCGGCACGGGCAAGTCGACCGGAGCGCCGCCTCGATGCGGCCGCGTGGTCACTCGCTTGGAGAAGCACTATGAACCTGAAGATCAGTGGACATCATCTCGAAGTCACGCCTGCAATTCGCGAATACGTGATCACCAAGCTGGACCGGGTGCTACGGCATAGCGATCAGGTGATCGATGGCACTGTGATCCTCTCGGTCGACAACCACAAGGAAAAGGACAAGCAGCAGCGCGCGGAAATCAACCTGCACCTGAAGGGCAAGGACATCTTCGTCGAAAGCGCGAACGGTAACCTGTACGCGGCGATCGACCTGCTGATCGACAAGCTGGACCGCCAGGTCGTCAAGCACATGGAGCGCCTGCAAACGCACGCGCACGACCCGATCAAGCTTCAACCGTCGATCGACCAGATCGAACTGCCGCCGCAGTAACCTTCACCGCAACACACACGTCGCCCGGTTCGCCGGGCGTTTTTTTTGCGACTCCGCGCAGTGGTGCAACCGGTCCGTCCGCGCTGCGCCACGCACGCGGCTGTGCTCTATAATGTTCCGGTTATCGCCGGGGGGCGCTGGATGCGGTAGCTGCCTTGCAGGTTGCCGATGCCGAACGCCTTGATATCGCCGAACATGGGTAATCAGTCTGCCGCCGCAAGGAGACCCCAGGCCGCCTAATCGCCTGCCAACATGAATCGCCTAGCCAAAATCCTGCCCATAGAGAACGTCGTCATCGACCTCTCAGTCACCAGCAAGAAACGCGTGTTCGAACAAGCCGGACTGATGTTCGAGAATCAGAACGGCATCGCCCGCAGCACCGTCACGGACAATCTGTTCGCGCGCGAGCGCCTCGGCTCGACCGGGCTCGGCGAAGGCGTCGCGATTCCGCACGGGCGCATCAAGGGTCTCAAGCACCCGCTCGCCGCGTTCGTCCGGCTCGCCGACGCGATCCCGTTCGAAGCCCCCGACGGCCAGCCGGTCGGCCTCCTGATTTTCCTGCTCGTGCCCGAGCAAGCCACCCAGCAGCACCTCGAGATCCTGTCGGAAATCGCGCAACTGCTGTCCGATCGCGACGCGCGCGAGCGTCTGCACAACGAAACGGATATCGCCGAGTTGCATCGCCTGCTCACTCAGTGGCAACCTTGAGTTGATCCGGGCGGAATATTTTCCCGTACGCGGCGGCACACGCCGCCGTTCAGGGCCGCCCGGCGCCGGCCCGGCATGGCGACGCCCGTCGCCACGCGCACGCACCGGCCCATTGGAGTGACGAGAGTCATGGATACGTCCAGCATCAACGCCCAGAGCATCTTCGACGACAACGCCGCCACGCTGAAACTGAGCTGGCTGACGGGGCATGAAGGCTGGGAGCGCGGCTTTTCGGCCGACACCGTCGGCAATGCAACCTCGAGCGCCGACCTCGTCGGCCACCTGAACCTGATCCACCCGAACCGGATCCAGGTGCTCGGCGAAGCCGAAATCGACTACTACCAGCGGCAGACCGACGAAGACCGCTCGCGCCACATGGCCGAGCTGATCGCGCTCGAACCGCCATTCCTCGTCGTCGCCGGCGGCGCCGCGGCGCCGCCCGAACTCGTGCTGCGCTGCACGCGCTCGTCGACCCCGCTGTTCACGACGCCGATGTCGGCCGCCGCGGTGATCGACAGCCTGCGGCTCTACATGTCGCGGATCCTCGCGCCGCGCGCGACGCTGCACGGCGTGTTCATCGACATCCTCGGGATGGGCGTGCTGCTGACCGGCGATTCGGGCCTCGGCAAGAGCGAACTCGGCCTCGAGCTGATCAGCCGCGGCCACGGCCTCGTCGCCGACGATGCGGTCGATTTCGTCCGACTTGGCCCCGATTTCGTCGAAGGGCGCTGCCCGCCGCTGCTGCAGAACCTGCTCGAAGTGCGCGGCCTCGGCCTGCTCGACATCAAGACGATCTTCGGCGAAACCGCCGTGCGGCGGAAAATGAAGCTGAAGCTGATCGTCCAGCTCGTCCGGCGCCCCGACGGCGAATTCCAGCGCCTGCCGCTCGAAAGCCAGACCGTCGACGTGCTCGGCTTGCCGATCAGCAAGGTCACGATTCAGGTCGCGGCCGGCCGCAACCTCGCGGTGCTCGTCGAGGCGGCCGTCCGGAACACGATCCTGCAGTTGCGCGGAATCGACACGTTGCGCGATTTCATGGATCGGCAACGACTCGCGATGCAAGATCCCGACAGTCAGTTCCCCGGCAAACTGGTGTAACCCGCACGCGCCGGGCACGCAACGCCGACGCGTCGAGCCGGTGCTATGATGAAACGTCAGGATTCACTGCTTCCCATGCGCATCGTCCTCATCACCGGCATCTCCGGCTCAGGCAAGTCCGTCGCGCTGAACGCGCTCGAAGACGCAGGCTATTACTGCGTCGACAACCTGCCGCCGCACGTGCTCCCCGAACTCGCCCAATACCTCGCCGGAGAGGGCCAGCACCGGCTCGCGGTCGCGATCGACGCGCGCTCGAGCGCGTCGCTCGACGAACTGCCCGGCCTGATCCGCGATCTGTCGCGCGAGCACGACGTGCGCGTGCTGTTCCTCAACGCGAGCACCCAGGCACTGATCCAGCGCTTCTCCGAAACGCGCCGCCGCCATCCGCTGTCCGGCTCGCTGTCGCACGACGCGGACGTCGGCCTGCTGTCGTCGCTCGAGGAAGCGATCGAGCGCGAACGCGACCTCGTCGCGCCGCTCGCCGAATTCGGCCACCAGATCGACACGAGCACGCTGCGCGCGAACGCGCTGCGTACGTGGGTCAAGCGCCTCATCGAGCAGAAGAACAACGACCTGATGGTGATGTTCGAATCGTTCGGCTTCAAGCGCGGCGTGCCGCTCGATGCCGACCTGATGTTCGACGTGCGCGCGCTGCCGAATCCGTACTACGACCACGAGTTGCGCCCGCTCACCGGGCTCGACCAGCCGGTCATCGCCTTTCTCGACGCACTGCCGATCGTCCACCAGATGATCGACGACATCCATGCGTTCCTGATGAAATGGCTGCCGCACTTCCGCGATGACAACCGCAGCTACCTGACCGTCGCCATTGGCTGCACGGGCGGGCAGCATCGTTCGGTGTTCATCGCGGAAACGCTCGCCGCGCGCCTTGCGCACGAGGCGAACGTGATCGTGCGGCATCGTGACGCGCCAGTGGATGTCGACGCGTCGTCGCGGCTCGTCTCCGAGGTCGATCGACCCTAGCGACGCACGCCCCAACGCCCGCGCGCCATGTCCTCCCTATCGACCACCCTGATCGACCTGCCGCTGTTTCCGCTGCATACGGTGCTGTTTCCTGGGGGCCTGCTCCCGCTCAAGGTGTTCGAGGCGCGCTATCTCGACATGTCCCGCGCGTGCCTGCGCGACGACGCGCCGTTCGGCGTGTGCCTGCTGAAGAGCGGGCCCGAAGTCGCGCAGGACGGCGCCGTGTCGGTGCCCGAAACCATCGGCTGCATGGCGCGCATCACCGAATGCGATACCGGTGAATTCGGCATGCTGTACCTGCAGGCGGTCGGCACGCAGCGTTTCGAGCTGCTGTCGTATCGCGTCGAAGGCAACGGGCTGCTGGTCGGCATCGCGGAGCCGCTGCCCGACGACATCCCGCTCGAAGGCGAGCAGACGCTCGCGCAGTTCGGCTCGTGCGCCGAGGTGCTCGAGCGCATCATCCACGCGCTGAAGAAATCCGAACCGGGCAAGCTGCCGTTCGGCGAACCGTTCCGCCTCGACGATCCGAGCTGGGTGTCGAACCGCCTCGCGGAATTGCTGCCGCTCGACCTGCGCGCGCGGCAGAAGCTGATGGAGTTTCCGGACGTCGGCGCACGCATCGACGCCGTGCACCACGTGCTCGACCGGCACGGCTGGTTATAAAAGGTCCCCAGACCCGTCGCTTCGCGCCAGGCCCGCCGAGGGGGGGCAAGAAAACTTGGGACGGCCCGGCGTTTTCTTGAGCGCGCGCCCCTCCCCCTTCGTTACAGCAGCGGCCCGCTCAACGCATCGAGCAGCTTGCGCACGGGCGCCGGCACGCCATACGCGTCGAGCCGGCTCAGCGGCACCCAGGCAGTATCCGCATCCCGCGCACCGGAAGGCAGGCCGCCACCATCGGCCATGTCGCTCAGCCGCGGCTCGATCTCGAGCCGGAAATGCGTAAACGTGTGCGTGAGCGGCGCGAGCGGCATCGTGCCGCCGCCGCCGAAGCCGCGCGCGAGTTCCGCGAGCGCGGCATCGCCGTCCGCTTGCGGCAGGCTCCACAGCCCGCCCCAGATACCGGTCGGCGGCCGCCGCTCGAGCAGCACGGCATCGCCGTCGCGCAGCACGAGCATCCAGGTCTTGCGCGTCGGCACGGCTTTCTTCGGTCGCGCGGCCGGCAGTTCGCGCTGGCGGCCCGTCGATTGCGCGACGCAGTCGCCCGCGAACGGGCAACGCGCACAATCGGGCTTGCCGCGCATGCACAGCGTCGCGCCGAGATCCATCAGCCCCTGCGTATACGCGCTCACGTCGGCCGCGTTCGCGGCGTCGGGCAACAGCGATTCGGCAAGCGCCCACATGTCGTTCTCGACGCGCTTCTCGCCCGGAAAGCCCTCGACGCCGAACACCCGTGCAAGCACGCGCTTCACGTTGCCATCGAGGATCGTCGCGCGCGCGCCGTACGCGAACGACGCGATCGCCGCGGCCGTCGAACGGCCGATGCCCGGCAGTTCGGCCAGCGCGTCGGGCGTTGCCGGAAACGCGCCACCGTGCTCGGCGACGACGACCTGCGCGCAGCGGTGCAGGTTGCGCGCACGCGAGTAGTAGCCGAGCCCGGCCCACAGCGCCATCACGTCGTCGGACGGCGCGGCCGCGAGCGCGGCGACGTCGGGGTAGCGTTCGAGAAAGCGCGTGTAATACGGGATGACGGTCGACACCTGCGTCTGCTGCAGCATGATTTCCGACAGCCAGATCCGGTACGGATCGCGGGTGTTCTGCCACGGCAGATCGTGGCGGCCATGCTCGCGCTGCCACGCGACCAGGCGCATAGCGAACGTGCGGTGCAGCGGCGTGACGGGGAACGGAGCGGGGGCGATGCGGGGCGGCTTCAAGTTATCTAATCGTGGAAAAAGGTTTCAACGCTGGCAGGTCGGACAGAAATAGGTCGACCGCTGGCCCTGTACGATCTGGCGGATCGGCGTGCCGCATACGCGGCATGGCTGGCCCGCACGGTCGTAGACGAAGCAGTCGAGCTGAAAATACCCGCTTTCGCCGTTGCTGCCGACAAAATCGCGCAACGTGCTGCCGCCGCGCTCGATCGCGTCGGCGAGCGTCGCACGCACCGCGTCGGCCAGCCGCTCGTAGCGCGGCAGCGAGACCTTGCCGGCGGCCGTTGTCGGCCGGATGCCGGCGCGAAACAGGCTTTCCGACGCATAGATATTGCCGACGCCGACGACCATGTCGCCCGCGAGCAGCGCCTGCTTGACCGACACGGTGCGCCCGCGCGTGCGCGCGTGCAGCAGCGCACCGGTGAACGCCGGCGAGAACGGCTCGACGCCGAGGCTCGCGAGGAGCGGATGCGCATGCACGTCGCCCGCTTCGCGCGGGTGCCACAGCACCGCGCCGAAGCGTCGCGGATCGCGGAATCGCAGCACGAATTCGTCGAAGATCCAGTCGATGTGGTCATGCTTCGCGGCGACCGGCACGCCGTCCGCGGGCAGCACGCGCAGCGTGCCCGTCATGCCGAGGTGGACGATGAACCAGCCCGCGTCGACCTCGAACAGCAGGTACTTGCCGCGACGCTCGACGGCGAGCACCTCGCGCGCGCGCAACTGCTCGGCGAGCCCGGCCGGCACGGGCCAGCGCAACATCGCGGTACGGACGTCGACACGCTCGACGCGGCGGCCCGCGACAAAGGGCTCGATGCCCCGGCGCGTGACTTCGACTTCTGGCAACTCTGGCATGTTTTGCTGGTCTGAGGCTGGATTCACGATCGTGCGTGTATTGTAGCGAGCGCGTTACAATCGGTTGAAACATCGAACGGATTTCCATGACCCTGCCCTCGAAGCTGCTTCAGAAGCGCCCCGCCGCCGAACGCGGCGTGCGTGCCTTCCCGGTCCGCCGTGCACTCGGCGCCGCGCTGTTTGCCGCCTGGACCCTCACCGCCTTCCCGGCCCACGCGCAGGATCCGGCATCGGACGACGCGGAGCCGCAGGGCGCGTTCGAGCATGTGATGCCGGACGAGCAGAAGAATCTTCCCGGCGTGCCGCTGACGAGCCAGATCGTCTACCAGGTGCTCGCTGCCGAAGTCGCGCTGCAGCGTAACCAGCCCGCGCCGGCCTACCAGACCTACCTCGCGCTCGCCCGCGACACGCGCGATCCGCGCATGGCGCAGCGTGCGACCGAGATCGCGCTCGGCGCGCAGAGCCCGGCCGACGCGCTGTCCGCCGCGAACCTGTGGCGCCAGTACGCACCGGATTCAAACCGCGCGTCGCAGGTCGACGCCGCGCTGCTGGTGCTCGCCGGCAAGCCTGCCGATGCGCAGCCGATGCTCGCGCGCGAGCTGGCCCGGGCGACCGGCGAGACGCGCGGCCCGGCGATCCTCGCGCTGCAGGCGCTGCTCGTGCGCGGCCCCGACCGCGTCGGCGGCCTCGCGGTGCTGAAGGACATGCTGAAGAACGACCTGAACCGGCCCGAGGCCCAGCTCGCGATCGCGCGCCAGCAGCTCGCGGTCGACGACAAGGACGGCGCCGCGCAGTCGCTGAAGCAGGCGCTGCAGATCCGCCCCGACTACCTGCCGGCGGCCCTGATGCTGTCGCAGATGGGCCCCGCGGAGCGCGCGGCGGGCATCGCGTCGTTCGAAAAGTATGTTCAGCAGAATCCGAAGTCGCGCGATGCGCGGCTCGCGCTGTCGCAGCTCTATCTCGCCGACGATCGCCTCGACGACGCGCAGAAGCAGTTCGAGACGATGCGCAAGCTCGACTCGAAGGATCCGACGCCGCTGATGGCGCTCGCGCTGATCAAGATCCAGCAGAAGAAGCTCGACGAAGCGACCGGCTACCTGAAGCAGTACGTACAGCTCGGCGACAAGCAGCCGAACCTCGACGTCGGCCAGGGCTACATCTACCTCGCTCAGATCGCGATCGACCAGAACAACGACGCGCAGGCGTCGCAATGGCTCGACAAGGTCGACCAGACGAGCCAGCACTACCTCCCCGCGCAGATCACGCGCGCGCAACTGCTGCAGAAACAGGGCAAGACCGACGAGGCGCGCAAGGTGCTCGACAACCTGCCGATCACGGATCCGCGCGATGCGGCCGTGGTCGCACGCACCGACGCGTCGATCCTGTTTACCGCGAAGCGCTATCCGGAAGCCGAGGCACGGCTCGGGCAGGCGGTCCAGGACTTCCCCGACGATCCCGACCTGCGCTACGACTACGCGATGGCGGCCGAAAAAACCGGCCACTACACGACGATGGAAAAGCAGCTGCGCGAGCTGATCCGCACGCAGCCCGACAATCCGCAGGCGTACAACGCGCTCGGCTATTCGCTCGCCGACCGCAACCAGCGGCTGCCTGAAGCCAGCAAGCTGATCGACAAGGCCATGACGCTCGCGCCGAACGACGCCTACATCATGGACAGCCTCGGCTGGGTGAAGTACCGGATGGGCGATACGGCCGGTGCGGCGAAGGTGCTGCGGCGCGCGTACGAACTGCAGCCGAACGCCGAAATCGGCGCGCATCTCGGCGAAGTGCTGTGGAAGAGCGGCGCGCAGGACGACGCGCGCTCCGCGTTGCGGGCCGCACAGAAGCTCGAGCCGGACAACGACACGCTCGTGCAGACGCTGAAACGCCTCCAGATCGACGGTCTCTGATGCAGATGTTCCCGACGTTTTCCCTGTCCTCCCGCGCGCAGCGCACGCTGGCCGCAGCCGGCGCGGCGTTCGTGCTCGCCGGCTGCGCGAGCACGCCGCCGTCGGCAAGCGCGCCGACGGGCGCGCCGCTGCAGACCGCCGCAACGCACGCTTACCATGGCCGCTTCGCGGTGCAGTACGACGACCGTCTCGGCAAGCAGCAGAACGTGTACGGCAACTTCGACTGGCAGGAGCACGGCAACGACGTGTCGCTCGAGCTGCGAAGCCCGCTCGGCCAGACGCTCGCGGTCGTGAAATCGACGCCGCAGGCGGCGTCGCTCGAATTGCCGAACCGTCCAACGCAATATGCGCCGGACGTCGGCGACCTGATGCAGAAAACGCTCGGCTTCGAACTGCCGCTCGCGGGCCTGCGCTACTGGCTGCTGCCGACGCCCGCGCCCGCAACGCCCGCGGAGACGGTGCGCGATCCGGCCGACGGTACGCGCGTCAAGCAGATCCGCCAGGACGGCTGGACGATCGACTACCTCGCCTACGCGGATGCCCCGGCCACGGGCGTCAAACGCGTCAACCTCGTGCGCGCGACTCCGCCGCTCGATATCAAGCTCGTGCTCGATCAGTGATCACCCGCCTAGCCCAGACAACCGCATGACCGATTCGACCCGCTCGCTGCGCAACTGCCTTGCGCCCGCGAAACTCAACCTGTTCCTGCACATCACCGGCCGCCGTCCGAACGGCTATCACGATCTGCAGAGCGTGTTCCAGTTGCTGAACTGGGGCGACACGCTGCACTTCACGCTGCGCGACGACGGTCGCGTCGCGCGCGTCACCGACGTGCCCGGCGTGCCCGAGGAAAGCGATCTCGTCGTGCGCGCGGCCAACCTGCTGAAAGCGCATACGGGCACCGCAAACGGCATCGACATCGAGATCGACAAGTGCCTGCCGATGGGGGCCGGCCTCGGCGGCGGCAGCTCCGATGCGGCGACGACGCTGCTCGCATTGAACCGACTGTGGCAACTCGACCTGCCGCGCACCGAGCTTCAGTCGCTCGCGGTAAAACTCGGCGCAGACGTCCCGTTTTTTATTTTTGGAAAAAATGCGTTCGCAGAGGGTATCGGAGAAGAATTAGCTGAGGTAGAATTGCCGACTCGCTGGTTCTTGGTTGTAACGCCCCGCGTTCATGTCCCAACCGCTGAAATATTTTCAGATGAGTTGTTGACAAGAGATTCGAAGCGCGTCACAATTACGGACTTTCTTGCACAGCAAAGCAGCGACGCGGGATGGCCAGATAGTTTCGGTCGGAACGATATGCAGCAAGTTGTGACAAGTAAGTACGCGGAAGTTGCGCAGGTGGTCAAATGGTTGTATGATGTGACCCCCGCGAGGATGACCGGCTCCGGAGCAAGCGTGTTTGCAGCGTTTCAAAGCAAACATGAGGCAGAAGCGGCGCAAGCCAAGCTGCCCACCGGTTGGAGCGGTGCAGTTGCCGAGAGTCTGAACGAGCATCCGCTCTTCGCTTTCGCGTCATGAAGTTTTACTTTGCCGGATGGCCTACACAAGTCCGGTGAAGTTATCAGTTAAGTGTAGGGGAGTCGCCAAGTTGGTCAAGGCACCGGATTTTGATTCCGGCATGCGAGGGTTCGAGTCCTTCCTCCCCTGCCAAAAATTTTCCCGCATTTCCCGCCCAAGCCTGAAGCAGGTGCACGATGAGCAGCCACAGCCATGATGGCCTGATGGTCTTTACTGGCAACGCGAATCCCGCGCTCGCCCAGGAAGTCGTCAATATCCTTGGAATCCCCCTCGGCAAAGCAATGGTCAGCCGTTTCTCCGACGGCGAGATCCAGGTCGAGATCCAGGAAAACGTGCGCGGCAAGGACGTCTTCGTCCTGCAATCCACGTGCGCGCCGGCAAACGACAACCTGATGGAACTGATGATCATGGTCGATGCGCTCAAGCGCGCATCCGCTGGCCGGATCACCGCTGCCATCCCCTACTTCGGCTACGCCCGCCAGGATCGCCGCCCGCGTTCGGCGCGTGTCGCGATCTCGGCGAAGGTCGTCGCGAACATGCTGGAAATCGCCGGCGTCGAGCGGATCATCACGATGGATCTGCACGCCGACCAGATTCAGGGCTTCTTCGACATCCCGGTCGACAACATCTACGCAACGCCGATCCTGCTGGGTGACCTGCGCAAGCAGAACTACTCGGATCTGCTCGTCGTGTCGCCGGACGTCGGCGGCGTGGTGCGCGCCCGGGCACTCGCGAAGCAGCTCAACTGCGATCTCGCGATCATCGACAAGCGTCGCCCGAAGGCGAACGTCTCCGAAGTGATGAACATCATCGGTGAAGTCGAAGGCCGCACCTGCGTGATCATGGACGACATGGTCGATACGGCAGGCACGCTCTGCAAGGCCGCGCAAGTGCTGAAGGAGCGCGGCGCGAAGCAGGTATTCGCCTACGCGACGCACCCGGTGCTGTCGGGCGGCGCAGGCGATCGCATCGCTGCGTCGGCGCTCGACGAGCTGGTCGTCACCGACACGATCCCGCTGTCCGCCGAATCGCTGGGCTGCTCGAAGATCCGTGCATTGACGAGCGCGAGCCTGCTGGCCGAAACGTTCTCGCGGATCCGCCGCGGCGATTCGGTAATGTCGCTGTTCGCGGAATCCTGATCGCGAATCGACTGAACAAAGCATGCGCAGAAAGCGAAGCGGCAACGCTTCGCTTTTTGCACAATCGGACGGGATAGACGAAACCCCGGCCGTTTCATCGGGGGCCGCCGTTTGACGGCCCCGTTTTACTGCCTGGTCGCGGGCAGCCATTGGAGAATCATATGAAAGTCGTCGCTTTCGAGCGCCAAGAGCAAGGTACGGGTGCGAGCCGCCGCCTGCGCAACGCTGGTAAGACCACGGGTATCGTTTACGGTGGCGAAGCAGCCCCGCAAAAGATCGAACTCGATCACAACGCCCTGTGGCACGCCCTGAAGAAGGAAGCTTTCCACTCGTCGATCCTCGACCTCGAAGTGGCTGGCCAGTCGCAACAGGTTCTGCTGCGCGACGTGCAATACCACCCGTTCAAGCAACTGGTGCTGCACGTGGACTTCCAGCGCGTTGACGCGAAGAAGAAGCTGCACACGAAGGCACCGCTGCACTTCCTGAACGCTGAAATCAGCCCGGCCGTGAAGCTGTCGAGCGCGATCGTTTCGCACGTCGCGACGGAAATCGAAATCGAGTGCCTGCCGGCCGACCTGCCGGAGTTCCTCGAAGTCGACCTGTCGAAGATCGAAGCCGGTCAATCGCTGCACGCGAAGGACATCACGCTGCCGAAGGGCGTCGCGCTGGTTGCGCACATCGACGCGGAAAACCCGGTTGTCGCATCGGCGACGGTCCCGGCTGGTGCCGTGTCGGACGCAGCAGAAGGCGAAACGCCGGCTGCCTAAGCGGCTGCCTGCGCGCCCCATCGATCCGTTTCACGAAACGGTCGACGCAACCCGCCGCGGCTTGCCCGGCGGGTTTTTCTTTTTTTGCGCCCAGGCGGCCGTTGCCGCCTTCGAAACGTCATGATCAAACTGATCGTCGGCCTCGGCAATCCCGGGGCGGAATACACCGCGACGCGCCACAACGCCGGCTTCTGGCTGGTCGACCAGCTTGCCCGAGAAGCAGGCACGACGCTGCGCGACGAACGCCGCTTCCACGGCTTCTACGCGAAAGCGCGCCTGCACGGCGAGGAAGTCCACCTGCTCGAGCCGCAAACCTACATGAACCGCTCCGGCCAGTCGGTCGTCGCGCTCGCGCAGTTCTTCAAGATCCTGCCCGACCAGATCCTCGTCGCACACGACGAGCTCGACCTGCCGCCCGGCTCCGTGAAGCTGAAGCTCGGCGGCGGCAGCGGCGGCCACAACGGCCTGAAGGACATCTCCGCGCACCTGTCGTCGCAGCAGTACTGGCGGCTGCGGATCGGCATCGGCCATCCGCGTGACCTGATTCCGGAAAGCGCCCGCGCCGGCGCGAAGCCCGACGTCGCGAACTTCGTGCTGAAACCGCCGCGCCGCGAGGAACAGGACGTGATCGACGCGTCGATCGAACGCGCGCTCGCCGTGATGCCGATGGTCGTCAAGGGCGAACTCGACCGCGCGACGATGCAGCTGCATCGCAACTGACCGCATCGCACCGCTACCGTGCATCGAGCCGTCCGGCGTCGCCGGGCGGCCCCGCCCGCCCCACCCGGCACGCACTTGCGGTAATCTGGTCGCTTTGCCCGACAGGAGCCAAGCGGTGAGCCGTTACTGGAGCGACGTCGTTCAGCAACTCGTGCCTTACGTGCCGGGCGAGCAGCCCGCACTCGCACACCCCGTCAAGCTGAACACCAACGAGAATCCCTATCCGCCGTCGCCGCGCGTCGTCGCGGCGATCGCGCGCGAACTCGGCGAGACCGGCGACACGCTGCGCCGCTATCCCGACCCGGTCGCACGCGCACTGCGCGAGACGGTCGCGGCCCATCATCGCATCGAGCCCGAGCAGGTGTTCGTCGGCAACGGCTCAGACGAAGTGCTCGCGCACGCATTCCAGGCGCTGCTCAAGCACGACCGGCCGCTGCGCTTCCCCGACATCACGTACAGCTTCTATCCGACCTATGCGCGCCTGTACGGCGTCGAGACGACGGTCGTGCCGCTCGCGGACGACTTCTCGATCCGCGTCGACGACTACCTCGACGATGCCGGTGGCGTGCTGTTTCCGAACCCGAACGCGCCGACCGGGCGCGCGCTGCCGCTCGCGGACGTCGAGCGGATCGCGGCCGCGAATCCCTCGTCGGTCGTCGTGATCGACGAGGCGTATGTCGATTTCGGCGCGCAGTCGGCGATTACACTGATCGACCGCTACCCGAACCTGCTCGTCGTGCACACGACATCGAAGGCGCGTTCGCTCGCGGGCATGCGCGTCGGTTTCGCGTTCGGCAATGCCGCGCTGATCGACGCGCTGAACCGCGTGAAGGACAGCTTCAACTCGTACCCGCTCGACCGGCTCGCGCAGGTTGCCGCGCAGGCCGCGTACGAAGACACCGATTATTTCAACGCGACCTGCCGGCGCGTGATCGACAGCCGGACGCGGCTCATGCACGCGCTCGACACGCTCGGCTTCGACATCGTGCCGTCGGCGGCGAATTTCGTGTTCGCGCGCCATCCCGCGCACGATGCGAGTGCGATTGCAGCGAAGCTGAAGGAACGGGAAATTTTCGTGCGGCACTTCCGGCTGCCGCGGATCGACCAGCACCTGCGCATCACCGTCGGCACCGACGCCGAATGCGATGCGCTCGTCGCGGCGTTGCGCGAGCTGCTGGCCTGAAACGAAAGAACCGGCGTCGGGCGGCGCCGATCCGGATGCGTGACGTGCGTGCCGAAGAATTCGAGCGCGCGCGTCACCACAGGTCACGACGCGTCGTCGCCCTTTGCGGCGATCAACGCGTGATACTTCTCCATCAATTGCGCATGCGATTCGTCATGCTGCGGATCGCGCGGAATGCATTCGACCGGACACACCTGCTGGCACTGCGGCTCATCGAAATGGCCGACGCACTCGGTGCACTTGTTCGGGTCAATTACGTAGATGTCCGGGCCCATCGAAATCGCGCCGTTCGGGCACTCGGGCTCGCACACGTCGCAATTGATGCACTCGTCGGTAATCATCAAAGCCATACTGATCTCACTTCTTCAGGCCGGCGGCCGGCTCCGCAACGAAACCGGCCGGCGCCGCGTCACGCGGCAGGGCCTCCGATCGCAGCGACTTTCTCGGTCAGCCACTTCTCGACGGACGGGAACACGAACTTGCTGACATCGCCGCCCAACTGCGCGATTTCGCGCACGATCGTCCCCGAGATGAACTGGTACTGATCGGACGGCGTCATGAACATCGTCTCGACGTCGGGCAGCAGGTAGCGGTTCATCCCCGCCATCTGGAACTCATATTCGAAATCGGACACGGCGCGCAGGCCGCGCACGATCACGCGCGCATTGTTGGTGCGGACGAAATCCTTCAGGAGGCCGGTGAAACTCATCACCTTCACGTTCGGATAATGGCCGAGCACCTCGTTCGCAATCGTCAGACGTTCTTCCAGCGAGAAGAACGGCTTTTTCGCGCGGCTGTCGGCGACACCGACCACCAGCGTATCAAAAATGCTCGACGCACGCCGCACGAGGTCTTCGTGCCCGCGCGTCAGCGGATCGAACGTACCGGGATACACGGCGACTACCATGTCGCTCCTCCTGTCATCACGCAAACGGGATGGCAGCCGTGCGATGCGCACGCCGCTGCCGAGATGGGCATGCGTCGCCTTTGCGGCGCGCCGCCTCGTATGGAACGCGCATTATTCATCATTTTCGCGCCGCAGCAAATGATAGTGAACCGCACCGGCCTTGCCGTGCTTCACGACCTGCCAGCCGGCGAGGGCGTCGTGCGCGGCCGGATCGAGTTCCGCCCCCGTCTCGACATACAGCGCGCCGCCCGCCGCGACGAGCGGTGCCGCCAGCGCGATCGCGCGCTCGAGCGCGACCGAATCATCGAACGGCGGATCGAGAAACACGACGTCGAACGCGCCCGGCGTGAGCCCGGCCGCGAGCCGCAACGCGTCCGCCTCCGCGACCTCGACCGCACGCGCGCCGAGCTTGTCCTTGATCGCACGCAGCTGCTGCGCGGCGCGCGGGTGGCGCTCGACCATCACGACGCTCGACGCGCCGCGCGACGCGGCCTCGAAACCGAGCGCGCCGGTGCCCGCGAACAGGTCGAGGCAACGTCGGCCTTCGAGATCCTGGCCGAGCCAGTTGAACAGCGTCTCGCGCACGCGATCGGGCGTCGGCCGCAGGCCATCGAGATCGAGCACCGCGAGCGGCGTGCGTTTCCAGTCACCGCCGATGATGCGGATCGTGTGCGGCTTGCCGCGGCCAGAAGGGGCCGCCGGGCGGCCGGGAGAGGAACGGGACATACGGAATATCGACGACGGAGGGACCGGGCGCGCGCAGGGCGCACCGCTAAACAGGCGCACGTTACCACAGCGGCGGCGCACACTGACGCGAGCGCCACGCCGCACTGATAAAATGCACGGTTTCGGCCGCCGTGCGCCGCGCCCGCGCGAACGCAGAACGGCCCGTCCGGTGCCCCGCCCCTGGCGGCAGCCCGCCCTCTTCCCGACGTCAGACCATGTTCAGCTTCTTCAAACGATTCAAGAAAACGCAGGAGCCCGATCCGGCGGAATCGCAATCGGCCGACGCGCCGCAAACGGACGAACCGTCCGATGCGCCCGTGGTCGAGGCCCCGCCCGCGGCCGACGTGCCGCAGGCGCCCGCGCAACCGGCCGCGCCGGCCGTCGTGATGACGGTCACGCCGACCAACGACGGCCGCGACGAAGTCGTCGAGACAGTCGAAATCGTCCCGCCGCCGCTGCAGGACGCATCCGCGAAGAAATCGTGGCTCGCGCGCCTGAAAACGGGGCTCGCCAAGACGGGTTCGAGCATCACCGGCGTCTTCGTCAACACGAAGATCGACGAGGATCTGTACGAGGAGCTCGAGACCGCGCTGCTGATGTCCGACGCCGGCGTCGACGCGACCGAGTACCTGCTCGGCGCGCTGCGCGAAAAGGTGCGCACGGGCCGCCTGACCGACCCGCAGCAGGTGAAGGCCGCGCTGCACGACCTGCTCGTCGAGCTGCTGACGCCGCTCGAGAAATCGCTGATGCTCGGCCGCGCGCAGCCGCTCGTGATGATGATCACCGGCGTAAACGGTGCGGGCAAGACGACCAGCATCGGCAAGCTCGCGAAGCACCTGCAGAGCTTCGACCAGTCGGTGCTGCTGGCCGCGGGCGACACGTTCCGCGCGGCCGCGCGCGAACAGCTGGCGGTCTGGGGCGAGCGCAACAACGTGACGGTCGTGCAGCAGGAAAGCGGCGATCCGGCCGCGGTGATCTTCGACGCGGTCAGCGCCGCGCGCGCGCGCAAGATCGACGTGATGATGGCCGACACGGCCGGCCGCCTGCCGACGCAGCTCCACCTGATGGAGGAGCTGAAGAAGGTGAAGCGCGTGATCTCGAAGGCGCACGACGGCGCGCCGCACGAAGTGCTGCTGGTGATCGACGCGAACACCGGACAGAACGCGCTCACGCAGGTCAAGGCATTCGACGACGCGCTCGGCCTCACGGGCCTCATCGTCACGAAGCTCGACGGCACCGCGAAGGGCGGGATTCTCGCCGCGATCGCGCGGCAGCGCCCGGTACCGGTCTACTTCATCGGCGTCGGCGAGAAGGTCGAGGATCTGCAGCCGTTCAGCGCGGTCGAATTCGCGGACGCACTGCTCGGCTGAACACCGCCGGCACGCATCGCTCAGGGCGCCTTCGGGCGCCCTTTTTCATGCACGCCCGGTCATGCCTGCCCCGGGCGCACCGCGCTCACTCGGCGTCGGGCTGCGCGCCAGGCTCGGCGGCCTTGAACGCATCGAGCGTCGACGCATGGTCGACGATCCGCTGGATCGTCGGATAGCGCGTCGTGTCGATCGAGAAGCGGTTCGCGTTGAACACCTGCGGTACGAGGCACACGTCGGCAAGCGTCGGCGTGTCGCCGAAGCACAGCGTACCGGTGCGCGGATCGCTCGCGAGACGCGTCTCGAGTGTTTCGAAGCCCGCCTCGATCCAGTGCCGGTACCACGCGTTCTTCGCCTCCTCGGGCACCTTCAGCGTGTGCTTCAGGTACTTCAGCACGCGCAGGTTGTTGAGCGGATGGATTTCGCACGCGATCTGCAGCGCGACCGCGCGCACATACGCGCGATCGACCGGTTGCTTCGGCAGCAGCGCCGGCTCAGGATGGGTTTCCTCGAGATATTCGATGATCGCGAGCGACTGCTGCAGCGTCGCGTCGCCGTCGATCAGCGTCGGCACGACCGCATCCGGATTCAGTGCACGGTACGCGTCCTTCAGTTGCTCGCCGCCGTCGCGCAGCATGTGCACGGGGACATAGTCGAACGGCAGCTGCTTCAGGTTCAGGGCGATCCGCACGCGGTACGACGCGGAACTGCGGAAATAGCTGTAAAGCTCCATGGGATGTCTCTCGTAGTCGTATTCGGCCGGCGACGGCACGGGCGCGGCGCCGGGAACCAGAGTGTAGCGCGCCACGATGCGCGGCCCCGCTTGCGCCGGCCGCGCCCGTGCGATACTCGGGGCATTCCTCACCGCTCACAGCGCGGCCCGATGCCGGCCGCCCGCCCCACGCCCCGATGACCGCTTCCCACGATTCCGCCGCCGTTCCGTTCCCGTGCGCCCGCTTCATCAAGGAAATCGGCCGCGGCCCGAACGGCGCCCGCGCGCTGTCCGCCGAGGACACGTTCGAGCTCTATCGCGCGATGCTCGACGCGCGCGTGTCGGACGTCGAACTCGGCGCGATCCTGATCGCCTATCGCCTGAAGGGAGAATCCGCCGACGAGCTGGCCGCGATGCTCGCCGCCGCGCAGGCATCGTTCGAGCCAGTGCACGTGCAGGACGCCGCGTTCCGCCCCGTGTCGATCCCGAGCTACAACGGTGCACGCAAGCAGCCGAACCTCGTGCCGCTGCTCGCGCTGCTGCTCGCGCGCGAAGGCGTGCCGGTGCTCGTGCATGGCGTCGAGCGTGATCCGGGCCGCGTGACGAGCGCCGAGATCTTCTCGGCGCTGTCGCTCGCGCCGTCGGCGTCGCACGATGCGATCGAGGACACGCTTGCCGAGCGCCGCGTCGCGTTCGCGTCGATCGAAGTGCTGGCGCCGCGCATTGCTCGCCTGCTGTCGATGCGCAGCGTGCTCGGCGTGCGCAACTCGACGCACACGCTCGTGAAGATCCTGCAGCCGTTCGCGCCGGCCGGCCTGCGGCTCGTCAACTACACACACCCGCCGTACCGCGACAGCCTGGCTCAATTGTTCCGCGACCATCCGGACGCCGCGCTCGGCGGCGCCCTGCTGGCCCGCGGCACCGAGGGCGAAGCCGTTGCCGATACGCGGCGCCAGGTGCAGGTCGACTGGCTGCACGACGGCGTGTGCGACACGCTGATCGAGGCCGAGCGCTCGTCGACCGATGCGCCGCCTGTCGCCCTGCCCGAATCGCGCGATGCGGCCACGACGGCCGCGTGGACCGACGCCGTGTTGCGCGGCGAGCAGCCGGTGCCCGACACGGTCGCCCGGCAGGTCGCGACGATCGCGCAGATCGCCCGCATCGCGCGCTGACCGCACGCACGCGAACCGGCCCCGCTTGCCGGGCATTTGACACGCTGGCACATCCTGGCATAGAGTTGCCGTCATGCGTTCCTTTCCGAACACCCTCCGAATTACCTCCGGCCGCCTAGCGCGGCCGCTATCGCTACGACTAGCCTAAGGCTGTCGTAGCGCCGTGTGCTGTCCGCACGGTCCCTCCCAGCAGTTCCTCGCAGTACCCTCTCGCAGTTTTTACAACCCGAAGTCGTCAGCCTTCGTCCGTCTATCCGTCGGCCGATTCGCGAAGATCATCCGCATCCACAGCGCGCTTACGTGCCGTGGAGCGAGGCAGCGCCAACCGTCGCCCATGCCGCCCGTCTTCGCTCGCGACTTGAGACCCGAGGTCCAGAAGATGCAGCGCAATCCGCAAGACAAGTACCGTCCGTTCGAACCCGTCCGCCTCAATGGCCGCAAATGGCCGTCGCGCACCATCGAGCGCGCGCCCGTCTGGATGAGCACCGACCTGCGCGACGGCAACCAGTCGCTGATCGAGCCGATGAGCATCGAGCAGAAGCTCGAGTTCTTCGAGATGCTGGTCGCGATCGGGTTCAAGGAGATCGAAGTCGGTTTTCCGTCGGCGTCGCAAACCGACTTCGATTTCGTCCGCAAGCTGATCGACGACAAGCGGATTCCGGACGACGTGACGATCGAAGTGCTCGTGCAGGCGCGCGAAGACCTGATCGCCCGCACGTTCGACGCGCTCGAGGGCGTGCCGCGCGCGATCGTGCACCTGTACAACGCGGTCTGCCCGTCGTTCCGCCGCATCGTGTTCGGGATGTCGAAGGCCGACGTGAAGGCGCTCGCGATCGACGGCACGCGCATCATCAAGGCGCACGCCGCCGCCCGCCCCGACACGCAGTGGACCTTCCAGTACTCGCCGGAAACCTTCAGCATGACCGAGCTGACGTTCGCGCGCGAGATCTGCGACGCGGTCGCGCAGACCTGGCGCCCGGCCCGCGACCACAAGATGATCGTCAACCTGCCGGCCACCGTCGAAGCCGCGAGCCCGAACGTGTTCGCGGACCAGATCGAGTGGATGGACCGCAACCTCGCGTATCGCGACAGCATCGTGCTGTCCGTGCATCCGCACAACGACCGCGGCACCGCGGTCGCGGCGGCCGAGCTCGCGCTGCTCGCGGGCGCCGACCGGATCGAGGGCTGCCTGTTCGGCAACGGCGAGCGCACCGGCAACGTCGATCTCGTCACGCTCGCGCTGAATCTCTACACGCAGGGCATCGATCCGGGCCTCGATTTCTCCGACATCGACGCCGTGCGCCGCGTCGTCGAACGCTGCAACCAGATTCCCGTGCATCCGCGCCATCCGTACGCGGGCGACCTCGTGTTCACCGCATTCTCGGGCTCGCACCAGGACGCGATCCGCAAGGGCTTCGCGCAGCAGCGCCCCGACGCGGCCTGGGAAGTGCCGTACCTGCCGATCGACCCGGCCGACCTCGGCCGCAGCTATGACGCCGTGATCCGCGTGAACAGCCAGTCCGGCAAGGGCGGCGCGACGTTCCTGCTCGAACGCGGGATGGGCTTCACGCCGACGCGCCGCGTGCAGATCGAATTCAGCCATGCGGTGCAGACGCTTGCCGACGCGTCCGGCGAGGAAGTGACGGGCGACGCGATCTGCACGCTGTTCGCGCGCGAATTCTTCGACACCGACGGGCCGGCCGCGCGTCACGGCAACGGCGCGCGCTGGCAGAACCGCGAGATCGCGGCAGTGCCCGCGGCGGACACGACGCCCGACGATGCCGTGCGGCGTTTGGCCGCAGCATTCGCGGCGGCCGCCAGCGCCGCGATCGACGTCGCGTCGTGCGAACACACGCGCACGACGGACGGGCGGATCGCGGTATCGGTCGGCTGCCGGGTCGGCGATGCGCCGCTGCGGCACGGCGTCGGCCTGCACGCCGATGCGGCGAGCGCCGCGCTCGATGCGGTCGTCAGCGCGATCAACCGCTCGGCCTGGCACTGCACGGATCGCCGCGCAGCGGCCTGACCGTCCGGTTCCGTTTCAGGGTTCAAACGTCAGCGAGCGGGGCGTGACCGCCCGTGCGCCGCGCGATCCGCGCCGCACGAGGCAGCAAAAAGCGGCCCAGAAGGCCGCTTCGGTCGGGACATGAAAAGGAGCGCCACGCGCGCTCATGTCTCGGTCGCGCACCGCGTCGCCTGCCACGCGAACAGGCTCCAGCGGCCCTGTTCGTGGGTATGGACGGAGGTATATGCAATCGGGAAGACCAGGCCGCCGTTGTTCGTTTCCATCTCGATCAACGCGCGCCCGGTGACGACGCAGGTTTCGTCGCCGACGGGCAGCACGTCCTGCGACTGGATTTCGATCTGGCGATAGCGGCGGCGGCCGGCGACGATCGCGTCGATGAACTGCTGCTTGGTTTCGCGTTTGCCGTTGGTGTGCACGAAGAACACCTTGTCCGACAAAAGCGCGTCGAGCACCTCGCCGTCCCCGTCCACCATCGCCCGGAACCGATCGCGCTCGAGCGCGCGGATCGCATCGACCACCTTCGCCATCGCCTGACTCCTCGGCAACGCGCACGCCGTGCGCGGGCGTGCGGATCAGAAGTTGTACTGCAAGTAGAACTGGTGGAAATTTATACCAGGATTCGGCTCTTTGATACCCGCGTTAGACACATGTTCAAAACGGTAGCCGACCTGATACTGTTGCCGTTGGCCGAACTGCACGCCCACCCCCGCCGTCGGCGCGAACTGGAACGCGGTCCCCATCGAAAAATGATCCGAGATCGTCGGATGCGTCAGCAGCCGGACGCCGCCGCCGGCCTCGATGTACGGGCGGATCTCCCCGGCGCTCTTGATGAAGCGGAACATCGGCGTCACGCCGAATTCACCGATGTTGCCGTGGACGTTGCCGCCCGTGTGCCAGTAGCCGGCGTGCCCTTCCACGACGAACGCGAAGTGCCAGCCTCCGATTTCCCACCAGTTCCAGCCCGGATCCCACACCACGCCGAGATCGGCCTTGTCGACCCCGTGGCGATCCGAAAAACCGCCGCCCGCCTGAATGCCCCATCGATCCGCGCATGCCGCACCCGATCCGCCCAGGAGGGACGCCGCCAGCATCGCGTGCAGCGCAAGCCGGCTGCGGGGCCGGCGATTCTTCTTATTGTTCATCTGACACTCCAACTTTGTGGGTTGAATTGAGCCTGCCGCTTCGGCCAGCTCGAGCGAACTGAATGGTATGGTAAAGGACTTTTCGGATCGGCATCACAAAGCGAAATGGCTTGCTTCCAAAACGACAAAAATTGAAATCGTCTACTGATTGCCATCAGAAACAACGGCTTACGGAACTTCGCTGCGCCCCCTCTGTCGCAAATTAGACTATCGACTCGACTAGCTCGATAGAAAAAGTGGGAACTCCGATGCCCACGCTTGCTCTAAGGAATTAGCACTCGGCTTACGGGAGTGCTAAGATGGCCCACGGAATTTCATTCGAGACCGGGGGCTTGTCCCTGATTCCAAAGGAGTTTTTTAGTGAGCAATGCCCTGACCCTCCCGAACACCCTGAGCCCGACGCCGGCCAAGGCCGCATCGGCAGGCTCGCTGGCGCTCGCAGCTCAATCGATGTTGCCGGGCCAGCTTGGCAACATCGACGCGTATATCCAGGCCGTCAATCGCATTCCGCTGCTGACGCCCGAAGAGGAACGCCAGTACGCGACCGAATTCCGCGAAAGCAACAATCTCGACTCGGCACGCCGCCTCGTGCTGTCGCACCTGCGGCTCGTCGTGTCGATCGCGCGCAACTATCTCGGCTACGGCCTGCCGCACGGCGACCTGATCCAGGAAGGCAACATCGGCCTGATGAAGGCCGTGAAGCGCTTCGATCCGGCCCAGAACGTGCGTCTCGTGTCGTATGCGATCCACTGGATCAAGGCTGAGATCCACGAGTACATCCTGCGCAACTGGCGCACGGTGAAGGTCGCGACGACGAAGGCGCAGCGCAAGCTGTTCTTCAACCTGCGCAGCCACAAGAAGGGCCTGCAGGCGATGACGCCCGAGGAGATCGACGGCCTCGCGAAGGAACTCAACGTCAAGCGCGAAGACGTGACCGAAATGGAAACGCGCCTGTCGGGCGGCGACATCGCGCTCGAAGGGCAGGTCGAAGACGGCGAGGAGTCGTACGCGCCGATCGCCTACCTGGCCGACTCGCACAACGAACCGACCGCCGTGCTCGCCGCGCGTCAGCGCGACACGCTGCAGACGGACGGCATCGCGCAGGCACTCGACGCGCTCGACGCACGCAGCCGCCGCATCATCGAGGCGCGCTGGCTGCACGTCGACGACGACGGCTCGGGCGGCTCGACGCTGCACGATCTCGCCGCCGAGTTCGGCGTGTCGGCGGAACGCATCCGCCAGATCGAAGCGAGCGCCATGAAAAAGATGCGCACCGCCCTCGCCGAATACGCATAAATCCCGGCGATTTAGCGCGCCTCACCGAAAACCGCTGCCTAACCGGCAGCGGTTTTTTTTCGCCCGTCTTTTCCGCAGTTTTTCACCCGCTTTTTCGCCCGTTTTTCCACCCGTTTCCGTGCGGATTAATTGACCTGATTCGTCAGGCAATAGGCCGTTTGCGGGCCCCTTCCGCATAACCTTGATCTGCCTCAAGTTTCAGCCCGTGTTTCGCGACGGTCTGCCGCAGCGCAGCACTCGGCATCGGAAAGCCGTCCTTTTAAAATTGGCATGTCAGGCGCAAAAGGATTAAAACAGCTTCACGGCCGTCATAAATCCGACGTAAAGTCGCCCCAAATCAGACCTAAATCGATTCAGGATAATCGCCTTGATCTCGATCAATAAAGAGCCTGCGCCGCCTCCCCCGCGGCCGGCCGGTACGATCGGCTGGCGCGCGCGCATCGCCGCGTGGGCACGCGGCCCGACCCTCGCCCGCGACATCACCCTGGTGCTGATCGTCAAGCTGATCCTCCTGATGTCGCTCAAATACGCATTCTTCAATCATCCGCAGGCCGAGCACATGTCGTTGCCGCCTGCCGCCGTCGCCGAGAAGCTGCTCTCGGTGCCGGCGCCTGCACCCACCGAGGGAGACCACCATGATAAGTAGCGAAGTCGTCGATCTGTCGCGTCTGCAGTTCGGCATCACGGCGCTCTACCACTTCCTGTTCGTGCCGCTGACGCTCGGCCTGTCCTGGCTGCTCGTCATCATGGAAGCCGTCTACGTGATGACCGGCAAACAGGTCTACAAGGACATGACCCAGTTCTGGGGCAAGCTGTTCGGGATCAACTTCGCGATGGGCGTGACGACCGGCATCACGCTCGAATTCCAGTTCGGCACGAACTGGTCGTACTACTCGCACTATGTCGGCGACATCTTCGGCGTGCCGCTCGCGGTCGAAGGCCTGATGGCGTTCTTCCTCGAATCGACGTTCGTCGGCCTGTTCTTCTTCGGCTGGAACCGACTGTCGAAGGTCAAGCACCTGATGGTCACGTTCCTCGTCGCGCTGGGCTCGAACCTGTCCGCGCTGTGGATCCTCGTCGCGAACGGCTGGATGAACAACCCGGTCGGCGCCGAGTTCAACTACCAGACGATGCGCATGGAGATGACGAGCCTGTTCGACGTGCTGTTCAACCCGGTCGCTCAGGTGAAGTTCGTGCACACGGTGTCGGCCGGCTACGTGTCGGCGGCGATGTTCGTGCTCGGCGTGTCGTCGTGGTACCTGCTGAAGAAGCGCGACGTCGACTTCGCACTGCGCTCGTTCGCGGTCGCAGCCGGCTTCGGCCTCGCGGCGACGCTCTGCGTGATCGTGCTCGGCGACGAATCGGGTTATACGACCGGCGAAGTGCAGAAGATGAAGCTCGCCGCGATCGAATCCGAATGGGAAACGCAGCCGGCACCTGCGTCGTTCACGCTGATCGGCATTCCGAACCAGGAAGAACAACGCACCGACTACGCGATCAAGATCCCGTACGCGCTCGGCCTGATCGCGACGCGCTCGATCGACGAACCGGTGATCGGCCTGCGCGATCTCGCGAAACACAGCGAGGAACACATCCAGAGCGGGATGATCGCGTACGGCGCGCTGCAGAAGATCAAGCAGGGCGACACGAGCGACGCAACCCGCGCGCTGTTCGACCAGCACAAGCAGTATCTCGGCTACGGGCTGATGCTCAAGCAGTTCACGCCGAACGTGGTCGATGCGACACCCGAGCAGATCAAGGCCGCCGCGAAGAAGACGATCCCGCCGGTCGCGCCCGTGTTCTTCTCGTTCCGGATCATGGTGGCCCTCGGCTTCCTGTTCGTTGCCACGTTCATTGCCGCGTTCTGGTTCTGCGCGCGCCGCGAACTGCTGCAGGACAACCGTCGCTGGTTCCTCCGCTATGCGGTGTGGGCGATCCCGCTGCCGTGGATCGCGATCGAATTCGGCTGGATCGTCGCCGAGCTCGGCCGCCAGCCGTGGACGATCGCCGGCGTGCTGCCGACGCACCTGTCCGCGTCGAGCCTGCAGCCGAGCGACCTGTACCTGAGTCTCGCGGGCTTCATCCTGTTCTATACCGCGCTGTTCGTCATCGAGATCAAGCTGATGTTCAAGTACGCGCGCCTCGGCCCGTCGTCGCTGCATACCGGCCGCTATCACCACGAAATCGCGGCCGCCAGCGAGCGCGCCACGGCGTGAGCACGCACCTGAAACGGAACAAGGAATCGCTATGGACTATGCAACTCTCAAGCTGATCTGGTGGCTGCTCGTCGGTGTGCTGCTGATCGGCTTCGCCGTCACCGACGGCTTCGACATGGGCGCGACCGCGCTGCTGCCGTTCCTCGGCAAGACCGACGAGGAACGCCGCATCATCGTCAACACCGTCGGTGCGACATGGGAAGGCAACCAGGTGTGGCTGATCACGGCCGGCGGCGCGATGTTCGCGGCCTGGCCGCTCGTCTACGCGGCGTCGTTCTCCGGCTTCTACTTCGCGATGCTGCTCGTGCTGTTCGCGTTGTTCTTCCGGCCGGTGGGCTTCGACTACCGCAGCAAGCGACCTGACCCGCGCTGGCGTGCGGGCTGGGACTGGGGCCTGTTCGTCGGCGGGTTCGTGCCGGCGCTCGTGTTCGGCGTCGCGTTCGGCAACCTGCTGCAAGGCGTGCCGTTCAAGTTCGACAGCGACCTGCGCGTGACCTACTACGGCGGTTTCTGGGCGCTGCTGAACCCGTTCGCGCTGCTGTGCGGGCTCGTCAGCCTCACGATGCTCGTCGCGCACGGCGCGGCCTTCATCAAGATGAAGACGGAAGGCGTGATCGCACGCCGCGCGTCGATCGCGCTGCGCGTGGCGTCGTTCCTCGCGGTCGTGCTGTTCGTACTGGCCGGCGTGCTGATCGCATCCACCATCGGCGGCTTCCACATCACGCACGCCGCGCCGACCGACACGGTCGCGAACCCGCTGCTCAAGGACGTCGCCGCCGGCTCGGGCCTGTGGCTCGCGAACTACGGCGAATTCCCGTGGATGATCGCGGCACCCGTCGTCGGGATCGGGGGCGGCCTGTTCGCGCTGCTGCTCGCCGGCTCGAAGCAGGAAAAGACGGCATTCTTCTGCACCGGCCTGATGATCGCCGGCGTGATCCTGACCGCCGGCTTCTCGATGTTCCCGTTCATCATGCCGTCGTCGCTCGACCCGCGCAGCAGCCTGACCGTGTGGGATTCGACGTCGAGCCACATGACGCTGCAGGTGATGCTGTTCGCGGTGATCGTGTTCCTGCCGATCGTCCTGCTCTACACGAGCTGGGTGTATCGCGTGATGCGCGGCAAGGTCACGCACCAGTCGCTCGAAGAGAACAAGCATTCGATGTATTGATGCATTGAACCCGGCCGGGGCGCGCAGGCGCCCCGCCGCCCCCGTTTTCGCAAGGAGTCGGATCATGTGGTATTTCAGCTGGATTCTCGGTATCGGCGTCGCGCTGTCGTTCGGCATCGTCAATGCGATGTGGCTCGAAGCGCGGCAGAAGACGCAGGAAGCGCGCGTGCGCCATGACTGACGCGCACGGCCGGTCATGCGGCCGCCGTCCGGAAGGAACCTCGCCTCGCGCGAGGTTTTTTTTCGCCCCGGCCGGCCGGAGAAGCCCGTCACGCCGATGCCAATTTAGCGCCAGATTGATACCACTTGAATACCAATAAAAGGTTTCATAAGATCTTTGGACACGGCCGCTGACAGGCCGATTCCATCTGGGTGGGGGAGACATGCGAATCCCGTCTGTGGTGCGCGCGTGCGCGCCGTCTCGCCGTCGGCGTGCGGCGGCCGGTTGCGCGTCGTCGGCGCGCGGA
>NZ_JAAGPP010000072.1:0-43537 GCF_017104975.1 Burkholderia sp. Ac-20344 | reverse complement strand
CGAAGGATATCCCAGCTCGCGAATAGTTGCCGCTGCGCTCCTGCCGTACTTGATGTAGAGCTGAACCGCTCGAACGCGGTCTTCGTATGAATACATGAACTACCTCCAAGGTAGTCCAAGATTTTGTTCGCACCCCCAAAGCGGACATTTCAATCTAGCTACTACAAGGTCGAAATGCGATCATACATATTATGTTAAATGAGATTAATGTCGTAACAAACAATAGCTGCCGGCTCATAGCCACATCGGTACAAACGCCATAATCCCGAACCCCGCCCGTTACCCGTGCGACCGCCAGCCTCATCTCGCACCTTGGCGCCAGCAACTCGTTATATTCTCGTCAAAGGTAGCGCACAGCACGTCGTATGTGCAGAAGACGTCCGCCATCCCCGCATTTCCCGACGCGCTTTTTCACCCGGAGAGAACGAGAAAAATGGACCACGCGCAGTACTTCAACCAAAGCTCGATTCAGGCCGCAAATCTTCGTTTGCACTATCTGTCGCAGTTGCTGCGTGAGCAGACTGGCTCGGTTGTCCAATACGGCATCCTTCGCGGGTATCCCGTCGGCGTCAGTCAATGGGCAGAGGTCGCGGTCGGCGGCTATCTGCTCGGCACCTACGAGATCGCCATTTGCGCGATTCTCGAAGCACTCGGATCACCCGAAAAGGTGCTGGTCGACCTGGGTGCGGCCGACGGGATTTTCGGCATTGGCCTGGTCCGGAACAACGTCTTCGCGCGCAGCCTGTGTTTCGAAATGGACGAGCAGCGGCGCCAGGCGATCCAGCATCGGGCCGCGGAAATGGGGCTGGCGGACCGGGTTACCGTCTACGGCCAGGCCGATCGCAACCTGCCGGCGGTCCTGTCGGAGCACGGCGGAGATCCGGCGGAACGGGTCATCCTGTGCGATATCGAAGGCGCGGAGTTCGAGCTGTTCGACAATGCGCTGCTGGAACAGCTCTCCGGCAGCCACGTCATCATCGAAATTCACGATTTCCTGCATCCCGACCCGGAGCAAGCCGCACGCGCGTTCGATGAATTGAGCCAGCGCGCCGGCGAGCATTTCCACGTGTACGAGATTCGCGACGGGTTGCGGGACATTCGCAACATCCCGTTGCTGCGCCACTGGTCGGACTGGGACGCATGGCTGATGTGCGTCGAGGCGCGTTACCGGATGATGCGATGGCTCTGGCTCGAGCCGAAGAGCCAGCCGCGACGCTCCAGCCACGACATCGATCGCCTGATCCTCGACTACCAGCGCCGGATCTTCGCCTCCTGACGAACCCGGGCCGGCGTGCGCCGGCCCACTGCGCGCCCGGTTGGCGCAACGTCACACACCCCGGACGACGATATCCCACGCGGTATGACACGCCTGCCCCGGCAGCGTGAGCGCGCTGAGCGTGATCCGGTCGCCCTGTTGTGTCGCAACGCTGAGTTTGTGAGGCGCCTGGAGCGACACGCTTTCGCCGTTGCGCGCCAGTCGGGCGCAGGGTGCCGACGGCTGGCCGCTCAGGTAGGACAGCGAGACGTCCAGCACCATGCGTTCGCGTGTCACCTCGAATTCGACCTTGTGCGACGCCCAGGCATTGAGCGCACTGCCCTGTGGATTTCGGAACGACGTCCCCGCGGCAAGACGCGGGACGTTCGGCAGCACGTCCTCGTGCGCGGCAACGAGTGACAGCCCGCTGGCGGCGAGGCGTTCGAGCTGAAGCGTGTCGAGGTCGGCCGGCTGTTCCCGCATGCCGGGTTCGGGTGCCAGCGCGAACGCCTGCCCGTGTCCGATCGCATGCTCGACATCACGAGCCAGATATCGCCAGTGATTCAGGAATCGCACGTCGCCTGTCATGTGCAGGCCACGGATCGGTTTACCCCGATGCTCGAGCAGGATCCGGACCGCATCGAAATCGTGCCGCTCGTGAAGCCCCCATTTCGTGACGAAGTTCTGTTCACAGCCGACGAGTCGAACCTGTCCCAGGCCGCCCCACAAATGCAGGAACGTGGTATCGAGTCCGTGGACCGCGGCAAAGTCCTGGCCGACCCGTCCAGCCTGCTCGCGGACGTACTGCGCAAACCGCGCCCAAGGCGCACGGCCGCCCACGACGAGCCCCGCCTGAAGCGGATGCCCGACCCGATCCAGCACGTCCTGGACGCACTGACGGATCAGCGCGTCCTTCCGCTCGCCGATGATCGGGGACATCACGAATGCGCAGAAATGGGCGTCGGGCGCGACGTGAAGGAGCCCGTCGTCCGGTACGACGTCGAAGATATCGAACTGCGGCCCGGGGAACCAGATATCGGCGTCGTAGAGGGCGAGCGTCTGCAATTCCGGATCGGTGTCGAAGACCGCGGCCGCGGAGATGTAGCGATCCCAGGCAAGGTCGCCGACGCCTGCCCCGACGTAGACTTCGATGCCGTTGTCACGCAGCCGCTGCTGCTTTTCTTCAGACAAGCCATAGCCGATGACGCCGATGCGCCCCCGGTAGTCCGTCGCGCGCAGCGATACGATGAACGGAATGACCATCTCGTACCAGGCTTGCCTGTTGTCGTCGATCGCGAAGGCGACGAGATGGCGGCGGTTGGTCTCGTTGTTGTCGGACGTGCTCATGCGTGTGGGAGGAATGGGTAGTCCGCGTTTGGTATAGATCAGGCTGCAGTCTTTTACGCGCGAGGCCGATTGTCGGGAAGCAATCGGGTGTCTATTTCCGCCATGCGAGAGCGGGAAGAATCAATTCAATGGCTTTTGTATCAGAGCATCGGTTCGTTGAGAAATCGACGCCCGATTGTAATTCAATGAATTCCGGCAGGCCAACCGGGGGCCGTAACGTTCTGTTCGCTCATGTTCGAGTGGATGGGTGACGCTTCGCCATTGTCATCGGTTCAATCCATCCGGTGCCCCGTTCCGGAGCAAGCCCCGTAGATTTGGAACCGACTATGGTCATATTTCGCGCCGGCACGGCAATGCTGTACGCGCTGCCTCCACGCATGCCAACACCGACAAGGTGCCCGATTATTACCACGGCACAATACCCCGCTGCAGCATCAAAATGCGTCGTTACGCCGGACATTTGTCAAATAGCTTGAATGACCGCCAACAGGCCGATGATTTGCCGTACTATCATTCGCCACTCACACGGGCGTCTTCTCATTGCCCTAGATCACGTCGACGCCACAAGCGCATTGAACGACGTATCCCAAAGCGGCGCGACATTGGCCGGCCCATCCAGCACACCGATCCGCGCGAACACATCCGCGACCTGCTGATGCTGCGCCACCACGTCGGGCGTCACCGGCAGCAGCGCATAGTCCTCGCTGCGCTGGTCGAACATCGCGACGAGATCGGCAACCGGCACGCGCGTCTCGCGGTTCTGCACGAGCGCATAGTCGCGGAAATGCCCGTTCGCCCACGCATACGCGCGTCGAAATCGCAGCAGCAGATCGCCCGTCGCCGCACGGCGACGCGCATCGTCGAGCGTGCGCGGGTTCGCATAGACCGGGAAATTGCCCGACAGATAGCCCTTCCCCGTCTTCAACACGCGCGCACCGTAGCGATTGCGCGCGAGCTGGCCGTTGTAGCCGTAGATCGCCCATGCGTCGATGTCGCCGCGGTCGTATGCGGACAATCCGTCGGTCGGCGACAGGTTGATCGGCTGGATGTCGTCGAAGCTCAGGCCCGCCTCCGCGAGCTGGCGATACAGGAAGTAGTGCGACGTCGTCGCACGCACGTACCCGACGCGCTTGCCCTTGAGATCCGCGATGCTGCGGATCGACGTGTCCTTGCGCGCGAGCGTGACCTGGTTGTTCAGGTCTTCGCGCACACGGGTGATGAGCCGCACGTTGGCCTTCTGGCGCGCGGCGAACACGGCCGGAATTTCGCTACCCGAACCAATGTCGAGCGCATCCGCATTGAGCGCCTCGATGTGCAGCACGCCGTTGTTCAGCTCGCGCCAGTCGATCCGGTATGGCGTGTCGGCGAGCCCGGCCGCCTGCAGCAGCGCGGGCCAGCCGCCCTTGTAGGTCGCGACACGCAACGTGGTGCCGGCGAGATCGGCGTTGACGTCGGGCGCCGCGAACGCCGCCTTCGCGGCCCATGGGGCGGCCACGACCGCGGCGCCGGCAAGCAGCAAACGGCGGCGTGCCGCCGAAATTGACGACATCGGATGCTCCTGTGGGTCGATCAAATGGGATGTGAAAACCGCTGCGTCAATGCAGCACCGGAAATCCGTGGCGTTCGGCCAGCAGTTCGAGGATGCGGCGCGCGTCGGTGACGAAACGCACGTCGCCGAGCGTCTGCGCGTCGTCCGGCGCCGGCTGGTCGCGGCCGAGCACGAGGACCGGCAGCCCCTGGTGCGCATCGTCGAGCGCGTCGATTACCGCGTGCCGCGGCCGCTCGAAGCCGACGCGTTTCACGTCGATTCGCTCCGCGCGATCGGGCGCGCTCGCCAGCAGCCCCTCGATCGACAGTCCATGCGGACAGACGAAGCGCCGGCCCGGATGCTTCGGATCGGCAAAGCCCGGTTCAAGCAGAAACAGTACATCGCGACTCATGTCAAACGGCTCCCGTGTTCGTGATTCAGCCGGGACGAACGCGCGCTTGCGCGCCCTTCCGTTCCCGGAGCAGGCCGGCCCGAAGGCGGATGCCCGACTCTACCGTCACCCGTCGCACGGCCCTACCAACGTTTTGCGGAATCGATATGCGGGCGCACGTAGCGCATCGACCGTCCGCTGCACAGCGGACGTTGCGTAAAAACATCGCATGCCGGGATGCATGTCATGCGCACATCGAACGATTTCATCGATCGATATGATGCCGCCCGCCCGTTTCCAGTCCGCGACGTTCGCCGTTCGCGCGATGCGTTCGCCGCAGCATGGGTATCGGACGCGATCGCGACGCAGATGGCTGGTTTGCGGCAACGCACATTGCAAATCGGCCGCGCAGCGATTTGCAAACCACGGATCGACCGTTCGCCGGCGCGACCGTCGTCAATAGCATCGTGATCCTCGCAGAGGTACTCATAAAAACAGAGGATAGTCATGATCAAAAAATCGGTAGTCCTGGGTTTGGTTTCGATCGGTTCGGTCAGCGCGCATGCGCAGAGTTCGGTCACGTTGTACGGTGTCGTCGATGCTGGTTTCGCTTATACGAACAACCAGGGCGGCGCGAGCAACATCCAGCAGACGAGCGGCAAGCTGAGCGGCAGCCGCTGGGGCCTGAAAGGCGTGGAAGATCTCGGCGGCGGCCTGCAGGCGGTCTTCACGCTCGAAAGCGGGTTCCGGCCGAGCGACGGCGGGCTCGGCCAGGGCGGCCGCCTGTTCGGCCGCTCCGCGTACGTGGGCCTCGCCAGCAAGGGGCTCGGCACGCTGACCTTCGGCCGTCAGTACGAACCGATCACCGACCTCGTCGCGCAGTACTCGGGATCCGGCTTCTGGTCGCCGGCCACGCACGTGGGCGACAACGACAACATGAACCAGAGCTTCCGGCTGAACAATGCGGTGAAGCTCCGCAGCGACACGATCGCCGGTTTCACGGCCGACCTGCTCTATGCGTTCAGCAACCAGGCCAACGGCGGCGCAGGCACCGGGTTCTCGAACAACAACGCATGGGGCGCGTCGGCGAACTACGTGAATGGACCGTTGTCGGTGGGCGCCGGCTATGTGCGCTTCAATCATCCGAATGCGACGTCGAATACGAGCGGTGCGGTAGGCGGCGCGACCTCGACCACCGGCAACGACTACAGCGGTGCGTTCTTCTACGGTCTGAACGGCGGCGTGCTCAAGCAGCAGATCGGCGTGGTGGGCGCGAACTACGCGCTCGGCCGTGCGACACTCGGCTTCGCGTGGAGCCACACGCAGCTCGACTATCTCGACGGCTCGTCGCGCAAGTTCAACAACTACGACGTGAATGCGCGTTACCAGATCACGCCGGCGGCCACGCTGATCGGTGTCTATACGTTCACCGACGGCCGTGCGAGCGGCCTGCCGGGCACCAGCGGCCAGACGCTGAAGCCGCGCTGGCACCAGTTCACGCTCGGGTTCGACTACGCGCTGTCGAAGCGCACCGACCTCTACCTGTCCGGCATCTACCAGCTCGCGGCCGGCGACGCGAGTACGGCAACGTCGGGCGGCTATCGCAAGATCGCGGCGATCTCGAACATCGGCAGCGCGTCGTCGACGAACCGCCAGGTCGCGCTCGTCAGCGGGCTGCGCGTGAAGTTCTGACGGCACGCGCATCGGGCGCGGCGCAACGGGGTGCGATAAGCAAAGCGGGAATCGTTGTTTGCCGCACCGTGCCCGGTTGCCGAGAATGTGCGTTTCCCCGCGCGCTGCCCCGGCGCGCGATACGCGTTCGACCATGACCGACTCCCGTTTCCCTCCCCGTCCACCGCGCAGCGGCCGGCGCGCGGCACTGCGCCAGCTCGCCGGCGGATGGGCGGCAGCGATGCTGCCTGCCGGCGGCGCGCTGGCGAGCCAGCCGCTCTCCCCGCTCGACGTGCCGCCGTGGACACGTGCGCCGGGCGCGCCGCTGCTGTCGCCACCCTACGGCGTGCCGGGGCCGCACGAACGCGACGTGATCCGCCGCAGCGCCCGCACACCGGCATTGCCCGGCTCCGGCTCGTCGATGACGCCGCTCGCCGACCTGTTCGGCGACATCACGCCGAACGGCCTCGTCTACGAGCGTCATCACGCCGGCGTGCCCGAGATCGATGCGCAGCGTCATCGCGTCGTCGTGCACGGCCTCGTGCGCGAGCCGCGCGTGTTCACGATCGACGACCTGCTGCGCTTTCCGTCCGAATCGCGGATCCACTTCCTCGAATGCTCGGGCAACACCGGCAGCGAATGGAACGGCCCGAGCGGGCTGCCCGTTCAGTTCACGCACGGGCTGCTGTCGTGCTGCGAATGGACGGGCGTGCGGCTGTCGACGCTGCTCGACGAATCCGGCATCGCTCCGGACGCACGCTGGCTGCTCGCCGAAGGCGCCGACGGCGCGGCGATGACGCGCAGCCTGCCGCTCGACCGGATCCTCGAGCGCGCGCTCGTCGTCTATGCGCAGAACGGCGAACGGCTGCGCCCCGAGAACGGCTATCCGGTGCGGCTGATCGTGCCGGGTTTCGAAGGCAACACGAACATCAAGTGGCTGCGGCGGCTGAAGCTGGTGCGCGCGCCGGAGATGACGCGCGAGGAGACGTCGAAATACACGAACCTGCTGCCCGGCGGCTGCGCGCGCCAATTCGTGTTCGAGATGGATGCGAAGTCGGTCATCACGCGGCCGTCGGCCGGCCATCGGCTCGCCGCGCACGGCTATCACCCGATCAGCGGCTACGCGTGGTCGGGGCGCGGCCGGATTCGCGCGGTCGACGTCTCGACCGACGCCGGCCGCACGTGGCGGCCTGCGCGACTCGCGGGCGACGTGCGCGATCGCGCGCTGACGCGCTTCGAAGCCGACTGGATCTGGAACGGCGAGCCGGCCGACCTGCAAAGCCGCGCCACCGACGACACCGGCTATGTGCAGCCCACCCGCGAGGCGCTCGTCGCCGCGCGCGGCGTCAACTCGCAGTACCACTACAACGGCATCCAGAACTGGCGCGTCGGCGTGGACGGCGAGGTGCGCAATGCGTAAACCGCTTGCCTGCCTGCTCGCCGCATCCGTGATCGTCCCGAGCGCGTTCGGCGCAGGCTACGGTCTCGGCCAGCCGGTCGACCGTGCGGCGCTGGCCGCGTGGGACATCGACGTCGCGCCCGACGGCAGCGGCCTGCCGCCTGGCGCGGGCACGGTCGCGCGCGGTGCTCACGTGTTCGCGGACAAATGCGCGATGTGCCACGGCCAAGGCGGCGAAGGCGGCGTCGGCGATCCGCTCGTCGGCGGCATCGGCTCGCTCGCGAGCGCCAAACCGAAAAAGACGGTCGGCAGCTACTGGCCGTACGCGACGACGCTGTTCGACTACATTCGCCGCGCGATGCCGTACAACGCACCGCAATCGCTGAGCGCGGACGAAGTCTATGCGGTCACCGCGTATGTCCTCCATCTGAACGGCATCGTGCCCGGCGATGCACGGCTCGACGCGCGCACGCTGCCACGCGTGCGGATGCCGAACCGCGAAGGCTTCGTGCCCGATCCGAGGCCCGGCAAGCTATGACTCGGCCTGATCCGGGCGCCGGCGCATCGGGCACCGCAACCGGGCGATTCGCCGCCGCACGTGCCTGCCGTTGTCGTCCGGTACGTGCCCAACTCGCAAGGAAGCCATCATGAGCGACACCTCCCTCGCCACGCCGGTCGCGCCGTCGCCTTTCGTCGACGTTCGCTCGCCGGCGGATTTCCCCGACAGCCCGGTGTCGCGCGTCCTCGCGCAGCCGCTGATGCTCGGGCTGTTCCTGCCGATCCAGGCCGGCGGCTGGAGCGCGTCGACGCTGCCGCGCACGACCGACTGGACCTTCGACTACAACGCCGACCTGGTCGCGCGCGCGGAGGCGCTTGGCTTCGATCTCGTGTTCGCGTTGTCGCAGTGGCTGCCGAAAGGCGGCTACGGCGGCGTGTTCGACGGCCACGCGCTCGACTCGTTCATGACGCTGGCCGCGCTGACCGCGCGTACCGAGCGAATCATCCTCGTCGCGACGAGCCACGTGCTCTACGGGCCCTGGCATCCGCTGCATTTCGCGAAGTTCACCGCGACGCTCGATCACATTTCGCGCGGGCGCTGGGGCATCAACGTCGTGACCGGCCACCGCGCGATCGAGCACGAGATGTTCGGCTGGAACCGGATCGAACACGACCGGCGCTACGAAATGGCCGCCGAGTTCCTCGATGCAGTCCAGCAATTGTGGGCGCAGCCGGACAATTTCAGCTACACGCCCGCGCTGTCGAGCTGGCGGCTGGGCGGCGCATTCGTGACGCCGAAGCCGCGCTATGGCCGCCCGCTGCTGATCAACGCGACAGGCTCCGATGCGGGCATCGACTTCGCGGCACGCTATTCGGACATCGTGTTCGTCACGAGCCCGGCCGGCCCGGATGCCGAACGCGCGATCGGTGCACTGCCCGCGCATATCGCGCGCGTGAAGGCGGCTGCCGCGGCGCGCGGCCGGACGATCCGCACGCTGCTCAACCCGCTCGTGATCTGCCGCGAAACGGCGGCTGAAGCGCGCGCGTACCGCGACGCGATCGTCGCGCATGCGGACGAAGGCAGCTTCCACCGTTTCGACAGCGACGCACATGCGTGGCGCGGCGGTTTCGAACAGCGCTCGCAGGCGGCCGCGCGCGCGATCGGCGGGAATATTTCGATCACGGGTTCGCCGGACGAAGTCGCCGATACCATCGTGCGGCTCCACCGCGCGGGCATCGACGGCATCCAGCTGAGCTTCTATGACTTCAAGCCTGACCTCGACTTCTTCGGCGAGCGCGTGCTGCCGCTGCTGCGCGACGCCGGCTTGCGGCGCTGACGCCAGGCGGCGGATGCCGCGTGTGCCGCGTCACGCGCCGATTCGCCACGTCCGGGTCAGAACACGCGGCCTTCGGTCAGATGCGTCGTCACGCCGTTCAGCGCGTAGTCGCCGATCACACGTGCCTTGTGCAGCAACGGGTTGTGGCTGAAGATCGTGCGCAGGTTGCGCCAGTGCCGGTCGAGGTTGTGTTCGCGCGCCGTCGCCGATGCCCCGCCGACTTCGAACAACCGCTCCGCCGCGTGCAGCGCGAGCTTGCTGACGATGAGCTGCGTGCGTGCCGTTGCGAGCGCGCTGTCGAGTACAAGTGCATGCGCATCGGCGTCGCCGGCTTCGATCGCTTCGGCGGAACGGTCGAGCGCCCGCGCGTTTTCACGGACGAGCGCATCGATTGCATGGCTGTGCGCGGACAGATCGCCGACGACCTGCTGGATGAAATGATCGTCGCGGGCGGTCGGTGCCGGGCTGTGCAGCACCGGGCGGCCGTGCGCGAGCACGTAGCGGCGCGCATCGGCAACCACGTTGCGCACGATGCCCGCGCCTGTTGCGACGAGATGCAGCTGCCGCAGCGCGCCGCAATGGCGGCCGACGAGCGTCGAGCCGTCGCGCGCGGCCACTTCATCCGCGAATACCTGCACGTCGTTCAGCAGCAGGCTGCCGCTCGCGGTCATGCGCTGGCCCATGCCGTCCCAGTCGTCGAGCACCTGCACGCCGTCGCGCGCGACGGGAATGATCACGGCGACTGCGTCGCCCTCCTCGTTCTCCACATTGATACGTGCGAAATCGGCAAACGCGGTGCCGGTCGAATAGTATTTGCGGCCCGTCACGCGGTAGTGATCACCGTCCCGGCGCAGCACGGTGGTGTTCTCGCCGGGCCGCGACGTGCCGCGCTCGGTCGACGCGCCGCCGAAGATCGCGCCGGCCCGCACACGTTCGAGCTGCACGTCGTTGAACGCGGTGCGCGGCGACAGCCGCAGCGTTTCGGTCTGGTCGTAGTGGATCCGCAGCGCGTGCGCGAGATTCGAATCGGCGGCGGCCAGCGTCGCGATCGTGTCGAACAGATCGACCAGCGTGCCGCCAAGGCCGCCGCGCGCTACCGGAATCCGCAGCACGCCCAGCGCCGAACGACGGAAGATCGCGAAACCCTCGAACGGCAATTCGCGACGCGCTTCGCGTTGCGCGGCATCCTGCCCGATGGCATTCGCGAGATCGGGTAGCGCGGCAAGCGCGTCGCGCAACGCGTCGCGCGGATCGACGGCATCACGGGTAGTCATTCGGCAGGTCCTTGTTCGAGAAGATCAGGCGCTGCGTCGTGCGATCGCGGCATTTGCGAACCGCCACATGCGCAGCATCGCAAAGTATAGGGACGCACCCGGCGCGCGTGAAAAACCGATTTCGGCTTACGTTATGCCCGCGCCGGGATTGATCGCGTGCGGGTATCTCAATGCTGGATGCCCCAGCGCCGCACGGTCACGCGTTCGAGCGTGTCGAACACGAGGTTCTCGACGAGCAGGCCGATCACGATGACGGCCGCGAGGCCCGCGAACACGCGATCCGTATACAGCTCGTTGCGGTTCTGGAAGATGTACCAGCCGAGCCCGCCCTGGCCCGCGCTCGCGCCGAACACGAGCTCGGCCGCGATCAGCGTGCGCCACGCGAATGCCCAGCCGACGCGCAGGCCAGACAGGATCGACGGCAATGCCGCCGGCACGAGGATCAGCGCGATCTGGCGCAAGCCCGTGAGGCCGTAGTTGCGCCCGGCCATCTTCAGCGTGGCCGGCACGCCCGCAAAGCCCGTGTACATGCTGAGCGCGAGCGGCCACAGCACCGCGTGCACGAGCACGAACAGCAGGCTGCCGGTGCCGAGCCCGAACCACAGCAGTGCAATCGGCAGCAACGCGATCGACGGCAGCGGATTGAACATCGACGTCAGCATCGTCAGCAGGTCGCGGCCGATGCGCGTCGATACCGCAAGCGACGTCAGCGCAAAAGCGAAGAACACGCCCAGCGCATAACCGCGCAGCAGCACCGACATCGAGATGCCCGTCTTCACCAGCAGTTCGCCCGACTCGATGCCCTGCACGAACGCAGCCAGTGTCGCGCCGAAGGTCGGCACGAGCAGATCGTTCGCGACGATACGCGCGACGATCTCCCATGCGGCGATCAACACGAGCGCAATGACGCTGCGCCGAAACCATCCGGCGCCGACGACGCGGCGCCACAGCGGGGCCGGCGCCGCGCGTTCGGCATCAGGCGGCGTGTCGAGCGTGCGCTCGTACTCGGCGCGCACGGGCGGCAGCGGCGGCAGGACCGGATCGATCGTGCTCATGATGCGGCTTCCTCCGTATCCGGTACGTTCGTCGCATCCGTGTCGAACAGCAGGCGATGGATCCGCGCGACGTTGTCGCGGAAGTCGCCGGTGTCGACGCTGTCGAGCGAATGTTCGTGGCTGTTGAGTTCCGCCCGCACGCGGCCCGGATGGGGCGACAGCAGCAGAATCCGGTTGCCGACCACCAGCGCTTCCTCGATCGAATGCGTGACGAACAGCAGCGTGAAGCGGAACTCGTCCCACAGGCGCAGCAGTTCCTCCTGCATCTTGCGGCGCGTCAGCGCGTCGAGTGCGGCGAACGGTTCGTCCATCAGCAGCACGCGCGGCTGCATCGCCAGTGCGCGCGCGATCGCGACGCGCTGCTTCATGCCGCCCGACAGCGTGTGCGGATAGGCGTCCGCGAACGCGCTCAGCCCGACCTTGTCGAGATAATGCAGCGCGCGCTCACGTGCTTCGGCGCGCGACAGCTTCGCGGCGGCGCGCAACGGAAACGCGACGTTCTCGACGACCGTCTTCCACGGCGGCAACTGGTCGAATTCCTGGAACACCACGACACGATCGGGCCCCGGCCCGCGCACCGGCTGGCCGTCGAGCGCGATCGAACCCGATACGGGCTCGATGAAGCCGGCAATCGCCTTCAGCAGCGTCGACTTTCCGCACCCCGACGGGCCCAGCAGCACGAAGCGGTCGCTGCCATACACGTCGAAGCTCACCTGGTGGGTGGCGCGCACGATCCGCGCGCCGCTCCGGTATTCGAGGCTGACGCGGTCGATGGCCAGCAGGCGTTCGCTGTGCGCGCCGGCCTGCGCGGCATGAACCGCAGGCCGACCGGCCGCACGTGTGTCGGACGCGGCAGGCGACGCGCCGCCGCGTGCCGCATACGGCGGCAGCCAGGTTCGGGGAGAAGTGGCGTTCACGATCGAGTCTCTTGCGGATAAAGCGTCAGCATGCGGCCGGACTCCGTGCCGACCAACCATCGATTCCACATATCGAAACCGCGCCGACGCATAAGCGTCGATCGCGGCGTCGAAACGGCGGCGCCGCTCAACTGCCGCCGGCCGTCGCGGGATCGTCGAAGAAGTAGTCGCGCCACGACTTCGGTTCATTGCGGATCGCACCGGTGCGATGCATGAACTGCGCGAGCGCGAGCGTGTTCTGCGGCGCGGTCTTGAACTGCACCTGCGGATTGCGCAGGATCTTCAGCAGCAGCGCGCGATCGATCTTCGATGCGTTCACGCGGATATAGGTATCGGCCGCGCGCTCGGGATCGGCCGCGATCTGCCGCGCGGCATCGGCCAGCGCGGCAACGAATGCGCGGTAGGTCTTCGGGTTGTCGTCGCGGAATTTCTCGGTGGCATACAGCACCGTCGCGGAGCTCGGGCCGCCGAGCACGTCATAGGAATTCAGCACGATGTGCGCATTCGGGTTGCCGGCGAGTTCCTGCTCCTGGAACGGCGGATTACCGAAGTGGCCGGTAATCACGCTGCTGTTCGCGAGCATCGCGGCCGTCGCATCCGGATGCGGAATCGCCTGCGTGAACGCGTCGAGCTTGTCGAACTGCTTGTCGCCCCACTGCTTCGCGGCCGCGTACTGCAGCACGCGCGACTGCACCGACACGCCGACTGCCGGCACCGCGATGCGGTCCTTCGCGCTCAGGTCGGCGATCGTCTTCACGTTCGGGTTGCTGCTGACGAGGTAGTACGGGAAATTGCCGAGCGATGCGACGCCCTTCACGTTCTGCCGGCCGCGCGTGCGATCCCACACGGTCAGCAGCGGCCCGACACCTGCGCCGGCGATATCCACCGCGCCGGACAGCAGCGCGTCGTTCACGGCTGCGCCGCCCGACAGCCGCACCCAGTCGACCTTGATGTCGAGGCCGGCCTTGCGCCCTTCCTTTTCGATCAGTTGCTGGTCGCGCGCGACGTTCAGCATCAGGTAGACGACGCCGAACTGCTCGGCGATGCGGATGCGGCCTTCCGCGTGCGCGGCTTGCGGGGCGAGCGCGCCCGCAAAAGCGAGCGCGGCGGTGAGCGTGGCCGCCAGCGCGCGGCGCGCCGGCAAAAACGAAAGCGACATCGGAACTCCGGTCAGGATGGGGCAAGGAAATGACGCGGCACGCGGCTCAGAAAGGCGCGTCGCCTTCGATCGTCGTGCGATACAGCTTGCGGCGCAGGTGGTCGGGCGTGCCGGCCGCGAGATGCATCAGCGAACGGTTGTCCCAGAACACGAGATCGTGCTCGCGCCAGTGGTGCCGGTACAGGTGCTCGGCGCGCACGCTGTGCGCGAATAGCGCGTCGAGCAGCGCGCGGCTTTCGTCGTCGGGCAGCCCGACGACGCGCGTCGTGAAATGCTCGCTGACGAACAGCGCCTTGCGGCCCGTTTCCGGATGCGTGCGCACGACCGGCTGCTCGACTGCGTCGACCTGCGCGATCTGCTCGGGCGACAGGTTCGGCCGCCACGGGCTGCGCGCCTGCAGTTCCGCATAGCGCGCGAGGTACGTGTGCTCGGCGCGACGCCCTTCGACCGCACGGCGCAGGTGCGCCGGCAGCGTGTCCCACGCGAGATGCATGTTCGCGAACAGCGTGTCGCCACCCTCCGCCGGCAGCTCCTGCGCGTGCAGCAACGAACCGAGGCTCGGCTTTGCCTTGTACGACAGGTCGGAGTGCCAGAAATGGCCCGCGTCGCCGAGCCCGATCGGCTTGCCGTTCTCGACGATGTTCGACACGATCAGCACCTCCGGGTGGCCGGCAAGCGCGAACTGGTGCAGCACGTGGATTTGAAGCGGGCCGAAGCGGCGGCTGAACGCGATGTGCTCGTCCGGCGTGATGCGCTGGTCGCGAAACACCAGTACGTGATGATCGAGATGCGCGCGATGGATGCGAGCGAAGTCGCTGGCATCGAGCGGTTGCGACAGGTCGAGGCCGACCACTTCGGCACCGAGCGGCGCATCGAACGGCACGATGTCGAAGTGCTGCGCCCCACGGCCCGGCCGCGATGCGAGCGGATGCCCGGCGAAAAGCGATGCGGCGTCGCGGATGGCGGTAGTCGTCACGGTGCAGCCCCCGATTCGGTCAAAACGCGAATCTACGAGTGCGTGCCGGACGGCGTCAACGAAGCAATTCGGATACGTTTATCTGCTGCGGTCATAAAGATCGCTGCTCGGGCATACGGTGCGACGGCAGGCGGTTGCGCGGGGCGCAAAGCCTGCCGATTACGGCCGATCACTGCCGCCGCGGTTCCGTCGACGGGGCGGCGATATGCACGGCGCCTTGCGGAAATGGACGGCCGTGCCGCGTTCGTTCCAGCCACGTCGACGCGCGCCGCAGGCACCGGACGCACTCGCCAGCATCTCGGCGCGCGACGCCGAGGACTCCATCTGCGGCCCGTTCCGTTCGCGCGAATCCGGCACGATGCGCTCAACGGAGATGAACAAGTCCCGCCGGGTCAAGCCGCAAGCAACAAACGCCGGGTTACTCGCGACCTCTCCGATTACGCCGCGCTTAAACGTCCGCGACTCGATATCGAACAGACGCGATTGTTTGCGCGGATCAAACCGATCGAGTTATGCATTTCCGCCGGAGCGCTCCGCCTCGACCAGCGCGATCAACGTATCCGCGCTAATAGCGAGGTGAGCCGTGTTCCCGTCGACACGAGCAACAAGCTCAGCATCAATTTCATGATGGTGCTTTTTATGTTTTCCGAATCCTGCAGAACTGGCCAACTTGATCCGAGTTCCCTCTACACGGTCGATGGTACCGACAAGGACGCCGTCCGAACCGACCACATTCATACCTTCATGTACACGATAAGATGACATATTTTTCATGCTCCACACGAAATGACGACTCAATTGCGCAATAATAAATAGGCAATAAGTTTAATATTAGCAATCTGAAACTTGATTGGATTATCAGATTGATCACTTTGCTCGGGGAGCAAACTCTCTAACGTGGTTTCCCGCTCCCTTTTCTAGCATGCTGGTGGGCTCGCGAGTTCTTGATCAATTAATGCTCACTGACCTCCAACGTCAATATAAATCTGAGCAGCGCAAATTTCTTGCGCCCTACCCACTCAAACAGACACGCTCGGCAACGTGCGATCCATACAGAACATTCTACGGCGTCGCGATCGTCCAAAGTAGCAGCACAGAGTGCCAAATTTTCGCATGCTGATGGATGCGTCGAGAAAAGAGAGCACAATTTACATCCGGCAAGACAAGTACAGAATCGACAGTGCTGCAACAGTTGTGTGGGGATCGGTCAGAAGGTCGATTCTTATTGCTACTATGCGACACAGGTGTACGGCGTTTCACCATGAAAATTTCGCGAATCGAGTAATAATCGAGCAACTCCTGAGTGCGCCCATCGACGAAAGCCGAAAGTTTCGATTTAAGCAAACAACGCTTTATATTTTTATGACTATCTTTGTGGCTTACCGAGACCATACGCCACCGAGCCGAACCACACCGCATCCTGGTCGATGCGCGGTGGTGAAAATATGGATTTCGACTTAAGTTGTTCAATGTGAATTGATTGGAATTCCGGCACCCATACGCGCATATTGTGCGACCCACTGGTCTCCATGCATTGCCGGCGTGCAGGAATACGTGGCGAGCTAGCTTCTGAAAGTGCACGGCAACCTCTCTCGGAGTCTTCATGCCCCAAAGCACATGCCCCATTACTGCCTCGGAACGCGCTCTCGATATCGCTCCCCAGGACATTAGCGCACCGATGTCGGCCGCTGCCGCATTCCTCGTCCTCGTTGTCAAGGACGACAGCAAGTCAATCTCGACAGCACGCTCTGTAGTCGCAAATACCGCAGACCTCATCAAAAACGTTCAGGTCCGAGCCAACCGAAGCCTGTTTACCTGCAACGTCGGAATATCGCATCGAATCTGGGGGCCGTTGACGCAAAAACCTCTACCGCATGAACTCGCGCCATTCAAGGAAGTTCGTGGGGCAAAGCATATTGCCGTTTCCACGGCAGGCGACCTTCTTTATCACATTCGTGCCGAGTCAAGAGATATGATCGTCGAGTTTGAAAAGATCCTTCTCGCCGCCTTTGGCGACTCCGTAACAGCAGTAGATGATGTGGCGGGGTTCCGCTACCTCGATGGGAGGGATCTGTTGGGATTTGTCGACGGCACCGCGAACCCTTGCGGTCTCGACTTGCCCGTCGCGACGATTGTTGGCAATGAAGATGCCGCGTATGCCGGCGGAAGCTACGTTGTGATTCAAAAGTATTTACACGACCTGTCGGGATGGAGTGCGCAATCGGTGGAAGCCCAGGAGGCGATTATCGGCCGAACCAAATTCGACAACGTCGAGCTGCCGGATGCAACGGAAGGACAACAATCGCATAAGACGCTCTGTACGATTCAAGACGCCGAGGGCGAGCATGACATCTTGCGAGACAACATGCCTTTTGCCTCACCGGGCCGTGGTGAGTACGGGACCTATTTCATTGGCTATTCACGTCACCTTTGGGTCATCGAGAAGATGCTGGAACGAATGTTCATCGGTAACCCACCCCCACTTCATGACCGAATTCTGGATTTTTCCAAAGCTGTTGCGGGTGTTACGTTCTTCGCGCCGGCACGCAATTTCCTGAGCAGCTTGGCAGATTGATTGTGCAGGGGTATACGCGATAACCTTGTTGCTTCAGTCCGTCCGTTCCGTGCCACGCGGCCGTTCGATCCCGTATGCCTCCATCCGGCGATAGAACATCGCTCGCGATATACCAAGTTCACGTGCAGCCGCATTCACACGCCAACACGTACGCAGCAGTGCGTGCTCGATCGCTTCGCGTTCGATCGATTGACGAATCTCCGTGACGGACGCAGGCGCCAGTTCGATGTCCTTGCCTCGCGAGCGCAGCGGCGGTTGGTCGACGCTTATCACGCAGAGCCGGTGAAACAGGTCCGTACGAAAACGCCCCCTTTTCCATCGCGTTGGCCAGATCAACGTGCGTCGCCGACACGATTCGCGCGTCGACCAACAGCAGCGTGCTGCTGCCAAGCCTCCGGATCGCACGTTCCTGCGGGAACCGCAGCAGGCTCGCCTGGCTCTCATGGGGCATGTCGCCGATCTCGTCGACCCACCTGGACAGCGGCGAGATACAGCGCGCTCGGCATCCGGGAAGCGCGTATCCGACCGGATACGAACAAGCGACCGATCATGATTTCGCCACATTTCGTTTCCGGGCGGGAACGAGATCGCCATTTCATGGTCGGCACGGCATTTTCGTTTCCATACGGATACGAACAGATGCTCGCGCCCGCGAGTTGTGCAATACTGTTCCCGCTCAGATACGAAGCATGGAGAACGTCATGCCGGAGACCCGGTCCGTCGACACGATCGGCGCCCTCGCCAACCTGATCCGCGCAGCTCGGCTCCAGCAGGGGTTCACGCGGGACGAGCTCGCGAACGCGACGGGGCTTTCGCCGAAGTTCATCAGCCAGGTGGAAGCCGGGAAGCCGACCGCGCAAATCGGCAAGGTGCTGCTGCTGCTCGGCGAACTGGGACTCAGCCTGTTCGCGCAATCGTCGATCGAGATATCGGCGGAAAACGTGCTGAAGGCCGCGCAACGCCGCAGGAGCCGCTATGGCGAATAGAACGCTGATTGCGTCCGCGAACGGGCTGCGCATGGGGACGCTGGCCGACGACAAAGGCGTCTGGTCGTTCACGTACGACGCGCAGTGGCTGGCATCGCCACGCGCGTACCCGCTGTCGCCCGCTTTCCCGCTGCGTGCCGACACCTTCACCGACAGCTCGACCGATCGCCCGGTCCAGTGGTTCTTCGACAACCTGCTGCCCGAAGAAGGCATGCGGACGTCGCTTGCGCGCGAGGCCAGGGTCGACGCCGCCGACGCCTGGGGCCTGCTGGCCTACTTCGGGCGCGAATCGGCCGGCGCGCTCACGCTGCTGGCGGAAGGTGAACGGGAAGCAGCGGGCAGCATGCAGCCGCTCCCGCTCGATGAACTCGAACGCCGCATCCAGGCGATGCCCGAGCGCGCGCTGACGGCGACCGCACCCAAGCGCATGTCGGCGGCCGGCGCGCAGCAGAAACTGCTGCTGATCCTGCGCGGCGACGCGCCGGACTACACGCTGTTCGAACCGGTCGGCAGCGAACCGTCGATGCATCTGCTGAAGCCGGACATGCGCGCCGCCGGCTATCCGCATTCGGCGATCAACGAGTTCTTCTGCATGACGCTCGCGAAGCGGATGGGCCTCGACGTTCCCGGCGTGCACTTCCTGCGCGCGCCGTCCGCGTGCTACGTGATCGACCGTTTCGACCGCGATACCGCGGCGGAGCCGGCCGGACGCCTGCATACGATCGATGCGATGCAGTTGCTGAACTACGATCGCGGCTTCAAGTACCAGCGCGCGAACGCGGAGGAACTCGGCCGCGCGATCGGGCAGACCAGCACGCGCGCGCTGGCACGCCTGTCGGTGTTTCGCTGGACGATCTTCAACGTCGTGGTGGGCAATGCCGACGCGCACCTGAAAAACCTGTCGTTCTTCGTCGACGCGCGCGGCTACCGGCTTGCGCCGTTCTACGACATCGTCAGCACGGTCGTGTATCACACGCCCACGCACCGGCCCGACCATCGCGGCGACCATTGGCCTCACTGCGAGCTGACGATGCCGCTCGGCACGGCGACGCGCTTCTCCGACATCGACACGGGCGCGCTGATCGCATTCGGCACCGCGCTCGGGTTCAGGGAGAAGGCAGCCGAAAGCGAGCTTCAGCGCTTTCTCGAACCGCTCGAGCGCAGCGTCGCGCAGACGCTCGATGAAGTGCACGAGGTTGCGCATCCCGATGCCGGGGAAATCCGCCTGCTGAACTCGATTGCCGCGATGCCGATCGCGGAGATGAGCCGCGCGCTTCGCGCGACGCGCTGATAAGCGGCCGCGCGCGGATCTCGCACCGCCCGGCATGCCCCTCCCTGTCTCCACCGGTGCCCGTGCGTTCCGCCGTGAGCGCTCGAACGTCAGCGGTGCGTCGCGAAGGCATCGATTCCGGTCAGCTGCGCGGACCACGCCCACAGACGCGCCGCCTCCTCCGGATCGATCGCATGCGGCCGCACGCCCGATTCCTCGTTTCCCTGCGTGACGACCGCGACGTCGCAATCCTCGCAATAGACACCGCCGATCCGTGCGAGGCGCGGCGATGTTGCCGCCCATACCTGGGTTGCCGCGCCCTGGGCAGGCGTCTTGAAGGTCGGATCGACCGGCACGCCGTGCGCGTCCACCCAGCCCTGCGCCATCATCTCTTCGCGTGTCAGATGACGCTGCAGCGGCGTCGCGATCTTGCCCGGATGCAGCGAATAGGCGCGCACGCCAAACGGAGCGCCGAGCAGGTCGAGCTGCACCGCGAACAGCGCGTTGGCGGTCTTCGACTGCCCGTACGCCAGCCATTTGTCGTAGCCGTGTGCGAACTGGACGTCATCCCAGCGAATCGGCGACAGCCGGTGCCCGAGCGACGACACCGCGACCACGCGGGCGCCGCCGCCATGCACGAGCACGGGCCACAGCCCGTTGACGAGCGCGTAATGGCCGAGATGATTGACGGCCATCTGCGCTTCCCGGCCGTCGCCGACGCGCGTCTCCGGACACGCCATGATGCCCGCGCTGTTGATGACGATGCCCACGTCGCGCCGCGCATCGACGAATCGCGCCGCGAATGCGGCCACGCTCGCGAGATCGGCGAGGTCGAGCGCCGCAATCTCCACACCGTCGATGCCGCGCGTTGCTTCGCGCGCGGCGTCGACGCTCCGTGCACCGACGACGACGGTCGCACCGGCCTGCGCCAGCGCGCGCGTCGTTTCCAGCCCGAGACCCGAATGGCCGCCCGTGACGATGGCAGTCTTGCCGCGAAGGTCGAGGTCGGCCAGTACGTCGCTCGCCGTCGATGCGGCGCCGAATCCGGAATGAAGGGGGTGTTGCCTGCTCGTCATCGAAAGCTCCTGGAACGATGCGTGAAGCACGCGCCCGCCTGTCGGCCGCGTCACTGCACGAGGTCATTCTCCGGCGACGCCCCCGGACTGTGAATGCAATAGAATCCGGCTTTTCGTCGAGATCGTCCGGAGCTTGAGCATGGATCCCCTATCGGAAGTGCTGTCGCTGCTGGAAACGCGCGACTCGTATTTCACCGGCCTGAGAGCAGGCGGCGAGTGGGCGGTTGCCATTCCACCGCCCGAGGGAATCAAGTTCAATGCGGTCGTCGAAGGAAGTTGCTGGCTGACCGTCGACGGCGCCGGTCCGCCCATCCGGCTGCGCACGGGAGACTGCTTCCTGCTCGCATCGCCGCGGGCATTTTCGCTGGCGAGCGATCCGTCGGTCACGCCGGTGCCTGCCGCCGACGTGTACCGGAACATCGAACGCGGTATCGCGCACTATGGCGAACCGGTGAACTGCTTTCTGATCGGCGGCCGCTTCTCGTACGAGGAAGGCATGCCGCTGCTGCTGGGCAGCCTGCCACCCGTGGTCGTCGTGAGCGGCGACTCCGAGCAGGCGGCGGTGTTGCGCTGGGCGCTGCAGCGGCTCGCGCATGAATTCGGCAAGCCGTCGCCGGGGGCGTCGTTGATGGTTCGGCATCTCGGCCACATGATGCTGGTCGAGATCCTGCGGCGCTACGTGGACGACGGCGCGAACAGCGATGTCGGATGGCTCGCCGGGTTCGCGGATTCGCGGGTGAGCACGGCGCTCGTCGCCATTCATGCGGAGCCCGCGCGACGCTGGACGGTCGACGAACTCGCGACCTGCTGCCACGTATCGCGTTCGACGTTCGCACTGCATTTCAAGCGACGGCTGGGATTCGGGCCGCTCGAGTACGTACTGCGCTGGCGCGTGCAGCTCGCGATGCGGGAATTGCGGCGCTCGAACGCATCGATATCGGCGATTGCGCAGATGCTCGGCTACGACTCGGATAGCGCGTTCGGACATGCATTCAAGCGCATCGCGGGTTGCTCTCCCCGCGCCTATCGCCATGACATCGCGAGCGGACCGGGCGGTTAGCAGGCCGTTAAATACCTCTCGGTCGGATGCATGCCCGATCCCGCGTTTCGCGACGATCACCGCGAGACTCTCGATTTCAGTTCGATTGCCGCATTCGGGCACGTATCAATGGCGTTGGGCGTCTGAGGGCGCCCATTTCAATGCATTACGCGCCCGGCGGACGCAATGCGGCCAACGATCTCAAACCAGTAAAGGAAATTATCTCGGCGGAGCCCGCAATAACATCGACGTCGACGCGTCGTAAAAACGAGCTTCAACGCGCCGGTCGGAAATTTACGGATCGCTTGTCGCCGCAGATTTCGTGAAGCGTGATGACAACATCAGATCGAGAATCGATCGATATTGGGAGCAGGTGCAGACCGTTGGTCAACGGTCTGCACTGAACGGATGTGCCGTCTAATGGAAAAGTGGGCGGCCCTCGGAATATGGCGCTATTGGAACAAAAGTCCGTGCCGTTGATAACTGTCAATATTGACAGGGATGGCTCCAATTTGAGTTGCTACCAAGTCGACGACAGCACCGCCTAGCCTATCTTTTCCGTTTGGAGATAGGCGGATGATCTCTTACGCGTGACGCCATTTTGCCAACGTGGTCAGTTCGCGCTCGGTGGCCGTATCATCCAGACGGCTCCAGCTATAAGACGTGCCGTGCCATCCCGGAACGGGTAGCGGGGCCGCGCAGCGAATGTCCGCGAGGCCCGGCCGATAGGCCTGAAATGGCCAGAATAGCGGCATGATGCGGCGCGCTTCCATGCCTTGGCACAATTCGGCCGGCCCGCCCGCGTCGGACACGATATCGCAGTGGAACGACCAGTCCTGTTCGTTCCAGGCGAGAAATACACTTGGCGCGCCGACGGCATCGAACATCAGCACCGCGTCCTGAATGGGGCGCCAGTAGTATTCGACGATGCCTTCCCGCGCGGCCACCTCATCGATCAGTTTGACGATCCGTGGATCCCGGTAGGTCGCCCCCGCTTCATGCAGGCTGATGTGCCCGCGGGCCGCGCAGCACTTGCGTTTCGCGTTGTCCAGCGCGGTTGCCAGCTTGCGCGCCATCTCGACGTCGGTTTTCTTCAGATAGCAATCGATCAGTCCCGCGTTGAACGCGGCCACCGCCTCGCGCTCATCGGCGACGCCGGTGAGCAGGATTTTCATGCAGTTCGCGTTGCGGATGGAGGTCAGAAACTGGACGCCGTCGACCCCCGGCATCGAATAGTCCACGACCACCGCACCCACCGCCTCGAATCGGGCGGGATCGGCAAGCGCATCCTCGCCGATCGCATTCCCGCCTGTTTTCTCCGCACCGAAATAGTCCGCAGCCATGGGTGGCATCTCCGCGTCTCGCGACGACACGAAGTCGAGCGCCGCCTGGGGCTGCGTAAAAAAGCGGTTCAGGCGTTCGTCCGGAAATGCGCCCCGCAGCGCCAACAGGAAATCCGGATTGTCGTCGACAAACACCACGGACACGGGATAGAGCACCGGCTGCCTAACGAAGGGTTGCATACGAGTCTCGATAAATCAGCAGAAGAAGATGCGGTACCGGAGACGCATTACCGCGAATAACGATCGCGCTGCACGACCGCGGCAATTATCCGGCGAAAGTGGGACGCACATCAACTGCTCCTCATTCGTGAATTCGGCACGTTTCGACTGCGCCGTTCAGCAGAATTGCACAGGGAGAATCGGGCCATTCCTTCTCGTTGAAGGAATGCGCAGCTACCGCCAGTAGCGACTCAAGGAGTTATCCATGTTGACGCGAGACGCGATTCTTCACGTCCTTTCCAACGAAACGGCACATCTGTCCGAGAAAACCTTCCACCACGTGGTCGACATTTACCTAAAGGATTCCAATGCCTTCATGAACACCTATTTCGCACGCTACTTCGAATGGCAGGGCGTGTGCCGTGAACGCTGGTTTCACGAATGCATCCACAACAACCTGTTGGGGGCCGGCGGTGCGTTCGTGACGAAGCGTGCGCATCAGGAATACGTCCATGAGACGTTTCCGTTCCAACGTGTCGATTGCTTTCTCAATACGTTCGAGGTTCGGCAATGTTCGGCCTATCTGCTGTTTCGCTTCTACGTTGACGGACGACAGGTGTCGCTGGGGTATCAGCAGATCGTGTTTGCCGGTTCCGACAAGCGGATCCGCCGGTTTCCGCCGGGCATCATCGAGCGGGTCAAGGCGTATGAACTGATCCTGCCGTCCGCCGCGAACTGAATGTGAGACCGCCTTACCCGATGCGATAGCGCCGGGGGGCCGCCGGCGGATCGCGCAACGCTTGGTCCGCCGGCGAACCGGGCTCCGGCAGCCGAATCGTGAACGTGGTCCGGACGCCGGGGACGGATTCACACGTGATGGTGCCACCGAGCGCTTCGCATACGCGGCGGCAAAAACTCAAGCCCATGCCGGCGCCGCGACCGTGCGACTTGGTTGAGAAGAAGGCGTCGAAGATTTGAGGAAGCACATCGGGGGCGATACCCGGGCCCGTATCGCTGAAACGCACCACGCAGTCACCGTTGCTGCGATGAGCCTCGATCTCGATCTGCCCACGGCCGCTTGCGTGGATCGCGTACAGGGCGTTTTTCAGCAGATTGAAGATGACGAAGATCACGAGCGAGTCGGATCCGGAAAACTGAATGTCCGTATCGATCGCGTCGACCGATACGCGGTCTCGCTCCCCCGGTCGGAAGGGAAAGCGATCCACTGCGGCGTCGACACAGGCCCGTATCGGATAGGCCGCGAAGCTGTGGCGATCGAGTCGGTCGAGCGTAAAGGACGCCAGGGACATCTCGACCACAGTACTCGTAGTGTCGACCTGACGCCGGATCGACGACGCGAGCGCCGGCAACCGCTCCAGCTGCCCAGGATACAAACCGTCGGCGCACAACCGGTGCTCCACCGCTAGCCGATACCCGCGCAGCAGCACCGGCAGGACGTTGCGCAGCTCGTCCGCGTGCAGGCCGATCGCCGCCAGCGGCGTGGCCACTTCGTGCGCGACCGTCGCGGCCAGGAGATAGGGGCCCATCAGCCCATAGCGGACGATCGACGTCGCGAGAATCCCGAGACTGATCGCGATAAACAGCGCCCCCACCGGATAGAACTCGGCTCCGTAGTTCACCGCATAGTCGGTCGCCGCGAGCGAGTAGAGGCCCAGGCTGACGAGACATTGAGTGAGCAGCTGCCGGACATCTCGCGCTCGCTCCTGCCGTCTAGCCTCGATCAGGAGCCAACCGCTGCGGCCGACCAGGAATACCGTTTGCACGACGTGCAACGGGTGCAGTGGGCCCGCCTTGGGATACGGGCCAAAGAAATGCAGGCGGCATCCATCGACGACCACATCGCTCGTGACCAGCAGCCCAGCCAGCAGGGCGCAGAGTCCATAGGATGCGAATATGATCGGCCGCTCGTCCCGACGCGACACGATCTCCGTCACGAAATGATAGAAGGTCGTCGGCAGAAAAAGGATGAACAAATAGCCTGCCTTGACCAACAAGTTGGCGACGTCCGCCTCGGTCGTCTGGAACAGGAAGGCCCACGTTCCCTGCCAGACGAAGGTCGTCGCGCACATCAAGGCGAACGGGACGGATACCCGCGTGAAACCCTTGGTGGCCAGCACGTAGAGGCCAAACCCGAGAAACAACGCAGATACAAACGCGGGCAAGATCGAGTACATATGCGTGAATCCACAATGTTCACTGGTCGCGCACCACTGAACTGTCTTGGCCGGTGCCGTTTGCGAGAGTAGCACGCCGCGGTAGGCGAGCGAGCACGGCGGGGTTGTCCACGGGGCCTCCGCGCATCACGATTGTCGATTGCGCAGTGCTGGGCAGCGTAGACCGAAATGAACTTGTCACAGTTTGCGAAGCAAGGTTGTCACTTCGCCGGTCGATGCTGGCCGGAAGGTGCGAAATCCTCGTGAATTCTTGAGGTTGCACGTCGCGAATGCAGGTTGTCACGGGCCGCGGCCTTGCGAAGACCCGTGTCAACTCCCCTGCGGTGCCGTTGCAGCGTTGGCAGTCTCTGTCGCGCGTTGTGCGAAACCTGATTTTGAATCACGCAATCATTCCATAACGATAAGTTTTCTTATCACAATAGCTCGATTAGAAACCAAAACTTGCATTTGCGCGAACGCCCCGCATGCAACGGGGCGTCCGTCGTTCAGCGCCCGATCGGCAGCCCCGTCGGTTCGATCCAGCCCAGCTTGTAAGCGATCAGCAGCGACAGGAACAGCGTGACCGACAGCCCGACGCGTGCCGCGAGCGACCATGCCATCCGCTTGGACTTGCCGCGATCGTGATTCATGAAATACAGCGCGAAGATCAGGCTTGCGATGATCATCGCGAATGCCACGGAAACCAGCAGAGTTTTCATTGGTGATGCCCTTGAAGATCGGAATCGGCCTGAATCAGTTCGGCCAGTTTTTGTCGCTCGTCGGCGAGCTCGCCGACGCCCGACGCCGGCCAGTCCAGCGCGACGCCATTGCCCAGCGAATCGCGCACGAGCGCCTGGTAGCGCCGGTCGTTGATCCGGCCGTGGTCCATCGTTTCCGAGATCTCGCGCCGGAACGGCAGCGGGAAACTCGCGTACGCGCGCGACAGCGCCGCATATTGTCTCGCATCGATCTCTTTCGACGATGGTATGACAGTCCAGATCACCACGGCCACGATGGCCGTGAACGGGATCGCCGTATAGCGAAGAATGAACTTGATCGGGGTCATGAAACGGTAGGCAGAAGTGATCGCGAATGCGCGCGGTGCGGCCCTGCGGCAGCGAAGCAGTAGTCAGGCCGCGCCGCATGACATTGTACTGAAAGCCCCATGCTGCTAACAGAGTATGATAATGTCATTATCATGTTCGTCACATAATTAGAGAAGCCCGGTGCGTGCGCGCAGGCGGCGTGCCCGCCCTGCCGTCCGGCGCCGGTCTTCAGGTCCGTGCCCGCGATCCGCGGCGATTGAGCGAAACCCTTATGCCAGCGCAGTACTTTCGAAACCTGACGGGAAAACACCGCAGCGCGACCGCGAACCGTCAGCTCGGGTTTTCGCTGGCGTTCGTCGCCGGCGCGGCCAATGCCGGCGGCTTCCTCGCGGTCAAGCAATACACGTCGCACATGAGCGGCATCGTGTCGGCGATCGCCGACCAGACGGCGCTCGGCGACGTGCGGCTCGCGCTGGCCGGCATTAGCTCGCTGGGCTCGTTCCTGATCGGCGCCAGCTGCTCGGCGATCCTCGTCAACTGGGGCCGCCGCCGCGGCCTGCACAGCCAGTTCATGCTGCCGCTGCTGGTCGAGGCCGCGCTGCTGCTCCTGTTCGGGCTGCTCGGCAGCCACCTCGCGCTGTGGGAAACCTTCTTCGTGCCGGTGACCGTGACGCTGCTGTGCTTCATCATGGGGCTGCAGAACGCGACGATCACGAAGCTGTCGGGCGCGGAGATCCGCACGACGCACATGACCGGCATCGTGACCGACCTCGGCATCGAGCTCGGCAAGCTGTTCTACTGGAACCGGTCGGCGATCGACGTCGACGCGCATGCAGTCGTCGCCAACCGCTCGAAGCTGCGGATTCACGCAACGATGCTCGCGTCGTTCTTCATCGGCGGCCTGGCCGGCGCGATCGGCTTCAAGCACGTCGGCTACGTATCGACCGTGCCGCTCGCCGCGGTGCTCGTCACGCTCGCGATCGTGCCGGTCATCGACGACCTGCTCGCGCTGGTCCGCAGCAGGCGCTGATTGCACACCCGCGCAGCATTTCCGGCGGCGGGGCCGAAAGCGGATCGATTATAATTTGATTAACATACTGACCACCCTCGCTGCGCAATGGAAACGAAAACCGCCCGCCTGACCGTCCTGATCGACCCCGCGAAGAAGGAAGCCTTCGAGATGCTCTGCGCCGAGCAGGATCTCACGCCTTCGCAAGTCGTGCGGCAACTGATCCGCGAGTATCTCGACCGCCACGGCGTGACGTACAAGACCAAGAGCGCGCTCGGCAAGCGCGTGAAGTAAGCGCGGCCGTACAGGCCGCACCCGCGGCGCCGGTTGCGTACCGTCTACGTGCGGGCTACGTGCCGATTTCCCATCGTCCGTGCGGCTGTGCACGCAGCATCAGCCGCTGCGGGTCGACATTCTCCCCGGCCTTCATGCGCCTCGCCGTGGCCGCCAGCTTGAGCTCGCCGGCCCGTTCGCATGCGAGTGCGCGTTCGAGCAGGATGCGCAGCGACGGCAGCCGGTTGTCGCCCTTCCACGCGAACGCGATGAAGTTGTTGTCGTCGCCGCACGGCACCAGCGCATACGACGCACCGAACACCGCTCGCAGCTGCCCGAGATGCTGCGGCAGCGCCGGATCGTCGTCCATGAAGTTGATCGCCAGCACGCCGGTTTCGCTCAGGCGCTCGCGGCATGCAGCGAGGAATCCGGCACCCGTACACCGGCCCCGCATGCCGTCGGCGACGAACGCGTCGTGCAGGATCACGTCCGTCCTGACATCCGCCCGTTCCAGATGATCCGCGCCGTCGGCGCATACCACCGCGAACCGGCCGTCATCAGCAGGAATCCTGAATACGTCTCGCAGCGCGATCACGTCCGGGTTGATCTCGACCGCGTCGATCGCCGTGCCAGGCAGGTGCCGGTAGCAGTACTTCGCCAGCGAACCGCCGCCGAGCCCGAGCATGCAGATGTGCGCGGGCTCGGGCTGCAGCAGCAGAAAGCCCATCATCACGCGCGTATAGCCGAGCTCGAGACGGCCGGGATCCCGGAGCGACATGAAGCTCTGCGTGCCGAAATGGTCGAAGTGCAGCGAAAGCGTGTGCTTCGTCTCCAGCACGAACGGCCGGCCGTCGTTCAGCGGCGTCGCCAGGAATCTGACGAACGCGTCGTAGGAAAATCGATCCTCGGCCATGAGCGGGCTGTCGATTGCAATCGGTCGATTGGCGCGGGTGCGCTCAGACTTTCTTCAGGTAGCAGGCCTTCAGCATGAAGCCGCCCATGTCGGTCTTGCAGTCGACCTCGTGATCGCCGCCGACGAGCCGGATGCTCTTGACCTTGGTGCCCATCTTCAGCGTGATCGACGAGCCCTTCACGCGCAAGTCCTTGATCAGCACGACCGAGTCGCCATCCGACAGCACGTTGCCGTTCGCGTCCTTGACGACGTCGCCCGCGGGTTCGTCGCCCGCTTCGGCGCCGGCGCCGGCCGACCATTCATGGCCGCAGTCCGCGCATACGGTCAGCGTGCCGTCGGGGTAAGTGTTTTCCATCGCGCATTGCGGGCAGGCGGGGGCGGCGTTCATTGCAGCTTCCATTCAGGGGGAGTCGGGTCGTCAAAAAAATGCCGGGCGACACGCGCCGACGGATCGGCGGGCCGCCGTCGGCGCACACGGCATTATAATGCAATACACATATCTTGACCGCTGTATTATAATCGCTGCTTTCGCGCCATTCGCCGGACTTGCGACCTGTTTCACCGAGAATGCCGGCACATCCAAGCAGGATGTGCACACCCCGGCTGCGCTGCCGGCTTCCCTGAGTCGTGCGGGAAAGCGCGTTTCACGCGTGCCTTGCACACTACCGGCCCGGCGCCGCACACCGATTCCGACGTTCCTGTCCAGAGGCTTTCCGACATCGTGGCAACCGTTGTGTACGTTGAAATCGGCCCCGCGTGGAACCGCAGCCGCGGCGGCGCCGCACGAGAAGCCGCCGTCGACGCGGCGCGCGGCTTCGAAAGCAACATCCTGCTGATCGCGAACGGGATCAGCAGCAACGCGAAAGACCGTGCTGCCGTCGCAGCGCTGCAGGTGCACGGCGGCACGTCCGCACAAGTACTGGCCACCGGCCCCGACGAAGAGGCGGCGCTGCAGGCATTGCTGCCCTTGCTTCAAGCGCGCTGACCCGAGCACCACCCGATGTCACGGCATCCCGCCCACCCCGAATCCCCTTTCCACGAGGAAGCGATGAGCGACAACTTCACGCCCAACACCCCGAACCTGTCGGCCTCCGCCATCTGGGCGCTCGAACGCCTCGCCGATGTCCGCTACGGGCGCGACGCGCCCGCGCTCGGCTGGTCGATTGCACGGGAGCTCGTCAGTGCGGGCTTCGTCAGCCATTCCGCACACGGCCGCTCGGGCGCGTCGATCACGGCCGAAGGGCGGACCTTCCTGAAAAGCCGGAAGTAGATCGCCAGCGGCGGCGAATCGCTTTGATCCTTTTGAGCATCAGATTGGCGATTTTGCGCCTTATGAGGATCGACCTGAGCTTCTAAAGTGGCGTCACCCCGAACGAACGGGCGTCAACTTTCCGATCAAGGAGCCAGTCATGAGCCGCATCGCCATCCCCGCCATCGAAACCGCTACCGGCGCAACCGCCGCCGTGTACGCACAAGTCCGCAAGGTCGCCGGCGGCACCGTCCCCAACCTGTTCGCCGCCGTCGGCCATCTCGCGCCGAACGCGCTCGCGGCCGTGCTCAACGCCGAAGGCGTGCTCGCCGGCGGCACGCTGAGCAAGCAGGATCTCGAGACGATCAAGCTGCTCGTCAGCGCCGACACCGGCTGTGACTACTGCGTGGCCGCGCACAACCTGCTCGGCAAGATGACCGGCCTGTCGGCCGACGCACTGCGCGCGATCCGGTCGAGCGAGCCGACTACCGGCGACGCGAAGCGCGACGCGCTGATCCGTTTCGTGCTGAACCTGCAACGGACGAGCGGCACGATCACCGACGACGCATTCGCGGCGATCCGCGAAGCCGGCTACACGGACACGCAACTCGCGGAAATCTCGCTCGCGATCGCGCTGACGATCTTCACCAACACGTTCAACCGCATCAACGACACCGTCGTCGATTTTCCGCCCGTGAAGTAAGTGCCGCGGCCGTGCCGGCGCCCGTCCCTGCTTCGAATGCGCCCGTCGCCGGCCCCGTTGCCGCGACGGGCGTTCCGCGTGGATCACGGCCGCGGCGCCGCTCGGAAAGACCGGACGGCACGACGCGCCGGCGGCTGCCGCGCGCTCCATCGCGTTGGACAACCGTAGCGACGGAGCAGGCGTCGAACTGTTCGCGGACAACGGGCTGACCTGCATATGACGAATGGAACCCGAGCCGGAACCGCCGCCGCCTTCGCACCTACTCCTCTTCGCCGGCCAAGCCGTCGTCCGATGCGTCCGCGTCGCGCGGCGGGCCGCCGATCGACTGGCGCCGCCAGTCGCCGGGCGTCATGCCCGCCCAGCGCGTGAACACGCGGCGAAATGCAGCCACCGACTGATAACCGACGTCGGCCGACACGGCCTCCGCGCTGGCCGACGGCTGGCGCAGCGCATTCGCGGCGACGCTCATCCGGATGTCCGTCAGCAGGTCGGCAGCCGAGTGCCCGAGTTTCGACTGGAAATGACGCATGAAGGTCGCGCGGGACATGCTGCACAGCGCGGCCAGTTCGGGCAGCGTCCACGGCCTCGCCGGATCGTCGAGCATCGCGACGATCGCGGGCGCGAGGCGCGGCTGGCCGGCCAGCGCCAGCAGGCCGGTCGGTGCCTGCCCCGATTCGCTGATCGCGCGCAGCGCGAGCGCGAACAGCGCCGCCGACAGTGCGTTCAGGATCGCGAGGCCGCCGAGTTGCTGCTCGAGCGATTCCGCGCGCATCAGTTCCACGAGGGCGGTCAGCCGCGCGGTGGCGGCCAGCGCGTCCGGCGTACGGCTGTCCGTCGCCGCGCGCACGACGAGATCGGGCGGCAGGTGGCGCCGGATCAGCCGGTCGTGCGGCGGCGCGACCACGAAGCGCCCGCACAGCATGTCCAGCCGCTCGCCGGTGCCCGCGTTCTCGCCGATGAAGACGTGACCGCCGGGCCGCTTGACCGCCGGCACCGGCGGCAGCCCGCTGCCGTCGTGCAGCACGTGCGGGGAACCGTGCGGCAACAGCACGAGATCGCCGCCGCCGAGCTCGCGCACCGTGCCGTCGTCGGGATTCTCGAGGATCGCGCGGCCGCGCAGCACCACGTGATACGGAATCTCGCACGCAGGCGATCGTTCATACGTGACCGCCCACGGCGCGCCGAACGTGCAGCGGATTTCGAGCTTCCCGGCGACCGTGACGAGCGCCATGAAACGGCTCAGCCAATCGGATTCGAGCGTCATGTTGAAGGGTGAAGGCACATCGGACGTGCGGCGCGCACCGCATGAAGTTCCGATTATCGCGCGGGAAGCCGGTGCAATCGCGCACGCTGGCTGTTCGACGTCGTCGTTGTGGCGGGGCCACTTCCGTCCGCCCGCCGCGTCGCCAACCCCGGCAAGGGTTTTGCTATCATTCCGGCTCCCTGTCTTGCCGAAATGGACATGCCCGCTCGCAGCGTGCCGCCGTCGCGTGCCGTCGATCGCACGCCGCCGCTCGCCGAGACACATCGCCGCCCGATCTGCCCGCGGGTGCGTGAACGGGACCCGACCAGCGCGGCATCGACGTGCTGACGGCCTGGCCGCCCCCTGCTCCCCTTCTTTTCCGGAAACCACGATGCCGCCCGTCTCCTCCCCGCCCGTTCTCGACACGCCGCGCCTCATCCTCGAAGGCCATCCGCTCGGCGACTTCGACGCGCTCGCCACGATGTGGGCCGAGCCGGCCGTCGTCGAGCACATCTTCAACGGCGAGCCGTCCGCGCCGCGCGACTCGTGGATGCGCATGCTCGCGTATCGCGGGCTATGGCCGCTGCTCGGCTATGGCTACTGGGCGATTCGCGAGAAGGCGTCGGGCCGCTATGTCGGCGATCTCGGCTTCGCCGATTTCCACCGGCTCATCGAGCCGTCGATTCGCGGCGTGCCGGAAGCCGGCTGGGCACTGGCGACATGGGCGCACGGCAAGGGCTACGCGACCGAGGCGCTCGCGGCCGCGCTTGCATGGCTCGACGGGCAGCAGCGGTTCGAGCGCAGCGTGTGCGTGATCGCGCCGACCAACGTCGCGTCGATCCGCGTGGCGGAGAAAGCCGGTTATGGCGAGCCGGCCCGGATCCGGTTCAACGACGCCGAGTCATTGCTGTTTTCGCGCGCGAGCCGGTAGGCTCGATGGCGTACCGGTTGTCCCGAGGGTGCCGCATGAGCGTGCGGCGCCGGCGCGCCCTCGCTGCTTACTCCACCGCCGGTTCATAAAGGCTGGTAAAGAGCCCGTCGTCCATCGGCCAACAGTTGCCGCGCGCATCGAGCAAGATCCAGTCACCCGGCTTCACCGGACGCCAGCCCTCCGGCGTGGCGACCGCCCGTCCGCCGTCACGGGTTTCCACCCGATCATGGTCGCCATCGACGAACCATCGTGTTGCATCGACATAACTGATGCGTTTTCGAAATCGCATACCGCCACCGAAACGTTGAGACCTGGCAGGCCCGTCCAAAGACCTGTCCGCGTATTGAGCATGTGCGTCGCGAGGGGCCTTGAAACTCACGAGAGCCACGAAGGGGATCGGGCGGCGATCGCATCCGCCCCGGGCAACAGCGGCTGCGCCGCCAACGCCTTCGTCGCCAGCCGGGTTTCGTGCAACGCCTTCCGGCCCTCGGTGACGAGGGCTTCCAGCGTTTCGCGTGCGGCGATGGAAATCCGGATATCGGTCTCCCGCATTTTCCCGATCGCCGCATGAACCTCGTCGGGTTGATCGGGCTCGAGCGTCATCAGGAACGTCGAACGTGTTTCCGCGGCGCGGACGGCCTCGCTCCAGTCGGCGCGGGCGACCGCGACTTCGATCGCGTTCGTGAGTGAATCGAGACTCCGGATGATTTGAAGCGGCATCATTTCGCATTCCTATCAGAACATCGTACCGGCCGCACGTTTGCGCCTGGATGGCCAGGGCGACGCCGACACCGATCCGCACGCGTTGAGCACCGGCAGTGGCTCGCCGAAGGTACGCAACCAAGGGCGCAACGGCACGCCATCGGTCGCCGCCTTCGCATCTGCATGCTCTTTGGCAACCGACCGGAAGACGATGGACGCGATGCTCGCCACTGAATTGCCACGATTGTAAGGAGCCGCACCTCATCCGGTTCGTAATATTTTGTAATGATATGTCGAGCAATCTTTACCGGGCGCTGGCCTGACGAGCGTGCGGGACGTGCTCACACGCAACCATTTCGCAAACGTTTTCGCCCGAACGACATCTCGCCGGGTATCCCTGCCGGTTGCGCGCCGGATATCGCTTCGAACCCGTTCACCCGCACATCGCGTCGTTCGACGACGACACGACTCCGTACCTTCACCCATTCGCATTTTTGCGTGGCGGCGATGCCTTGCAGGCGAGCAGGTTCACCGAGCGATGCAGATTTCGCCACATTCCTCCGAAATGTTTCTCAGTATCATTCGCCTCTCTTCGGCTACCCCATGATCGGACCGGGCCTGAGCGCTCGCCATCTTCCCGTTTCACCCCCCTCGTTTAGCGATGCCCATCCGAATCCTGCTCGTCGAAGACGACGTCCATCTGTCCGCGCTGATCGCAGACTATCTGCGCTCGCATCAGTTCGAGGTGGACACGCTGTTCGACGGCACCGACGCCGTGTCCGCGATCGTCACGCGTCGCCCCGACCTGGTGCTCCTCGACATCAACCTGCCGGGCAAGGACGGCTTCGAGATTTGCCGCGAGGCACGCATGCAGTACGACGGCATCGTCATCATGATGACGGCCCGCGACGAACAGTTCGACGAGTTGCTCGGCCTGGAATTCGGCGCGGACGACTTCCTCCACAAGCCGATCGAGCCGCGCATCCTGCTCGCGCGGATCAAGGCCCACCTGAGACGGATTCGCATGCGCCCGGCCGACGTCGCGCCGGCATCGCCTCATCGATTCGAGTTCGGCAAGTTTTCGATCGACCGGGCGGACCGCAAGGTTCGCCTGCCCGACGGTAGCGCGCCTCGCCTGACTTCCACCGAATTCGACCTGCTGTGGGCGCTTGTCTGCCGCGCCGGCGAGGTGGTCAGCCGGGAAGACCTGACGCAACTGCTGCGCGGCATCGAGTTCGACGGCTTCGACCGCTCGATCGACGGCCGCATCTCGAAGCTGCGCCGCAAGCTGCGTGATGACCTGACGGAACCGAAGCGCATCAAGACGATCCGCTGCAAGGGCTATCAGTTCAGCAAGCACGCGTGGGATTGACGCGGCATGCGCGGTGACGCGCTGCATCGCGTGCGGCCCGTCGTGGCGTATGACCGCACACATTGCAAATGCAGGAATCCATGCCGGTGCAGGCTGCCGAGCAGATGCTCGAGCGCGTCGTGCGCACCGGGTTCCACGGGGGGAGGCGTCGTGTCGGGGGATTGAGGTTCGGTCATCGGCTTTCTCCGGTTGGGACGCCACGTGGCCGTCGCGACGGCGGCCACACGCGCCGGTTGCGTGTCGTTCGTCTGACACCGTCCGCCCGGCAGCAGCGGCCTTGCCGGTACGCGCCGACCGGCCGCTGCCCTACCGCATGTTTCCCGTATTCGTGAAGCGGTCGCCCTCGACGACGTATACACCGTCCGCCATCAAGTCGGCGACATAGCGCACCTTGCCGTCCGGCGACACGCCGATGTCCTGCGGCATCGCCTTCCGGTCGAGTTCGAGGTAGCCGAGCACCTTGCGATTCACCAGATCGAGACGGGAAAAGCGGATGTGACGGCGAAAGCGAGGGCGGCGAAGATGGCGCGTGGCAGGCATTTCATCGCGGATTCTCGACGGAAGGAAACAAACGACGCTGCGTTTCCTCGCACCATCAACGCACTCGCGCGACTTGTCGCTGGCCGCGGTGCAACGATTCACGCCGAAGGTCGCGAGAAAACCATTCGTCAGGATTGCGCCGTGCATCGCGAAGTCGCGCGCACCATTTCTGCACGCGACAAGTTGAGTCGATTCGATGCGTGGACCGCAACCCCGCGCGCGAACACGCCGTCGACGCGGATCACGCTCGCAACACGGCCACCGCCTTGATCTCGACGATATAGCCGGGCGCGCCGCCCAGCATGTGCGCACCGACCGCCGTCCACGCCGGCTTCGGGTGTGCATCGAGGTAGCGGTCGCGCACCTGCATGAACAACGGCAGGTCGCGCATGTCGGTATGGAAGGTCGTCAGGTCGACCACGTCGTTGAACGATGCGCCGGCAGCCTCCAGCACCTGCTTCAGGTTCTCGAACGCCTGCACGATCTGCGCTTCACGGCCTTCGACGAGCTGCATCGCCGCATCGCGGCCGATCTGGCCGGATACGTACAGCGTATCGCCGACCGTCAGGCCGGGCGCGTAGCCGATCTTCTCGTACACCGCTTCCATTCCCGCCGGAACGATGGCTTTGCGATCACGCATGGAGGTCTCCGTGGCCGGCGTCTTCGCGCCGGCCGGTTGGTTGTCGATCAACACGTTGAACACTTGCAGGCGGCGTCACGACGCGCCGCTCAACCCGTATCGCCGCCTGCGACCGGCAGCACCGTGCCGGTGATGTAGCTCGCTTCGTCGGACGCGAGGAACAGGATCGGCGCGATCTGTTCGTCGAGGCTGCCGTAGCGCTTGAAGAACGTCGATTCCGTGACCTGACGCACGGCTTCGCCCATCCATGCCTGTTCCTGTTCGCTGTCGCCGGCCGCGTTGCGCGGCACGCGGCGCGGCGGCGCGCTGGTGCCGCCCGGCGCGGTGGCCACGACCCGGATGTTGTGCTCCGCGTATTCCATCGCGAGTGCCGCCGTCAGCGCATTGACGCCGCCTTTCGCCGCCGAATACGGCACGCGGCGGATGCCGCGCGTCGCGTTCGACGAGATGTTGACGATCGTGCCGCTGCCGCGCGCGAGCAGGTGCGGCAGCACCGCGTGGCAGGTATAGAGCGTCGGCATCAGCGAACGGCGGATTTCCGCATCGATCTGCGCCGGCTCGAATTCGGCGAACGGACGCATGCGAATCGCGCCGCCGACCCCGTTGATCAGGATGTCGACGCCGCCGAACGTCTGCACGGCGTGCGCGATCGCCGCGTGCGCACCTTCGTACGTTTCGAGATCGGCAACGAATCCGGCCGTCGCGCAACCCGTCGCTTCGGCCGCGACCTCGGCGACGAAATCCGCGCGATCGACGAACAGCACCCTGCCGCCCTCCGCCGCCGCGCGCAGCGCGACGCCGCGTCCGATGCCCTGCGCGGCGCCCGTGACGACGATGACCTTGCCAGAGAATCGTTGCATGATCACGCCGCCTTTGCCGTGACGTTGGGGGTGAACTTCTCGTAGTGGAAGCTGTTCGGCTTCACGCCCTCGTCGTCGAAGTACTTGCGCACCGCGTCGACCATCGGCGGCGGACCGCACAGGTACACGTCGACGTCGCCGTCGTTCAGCGCATCGGCCGGGATGTGCTGCGTGACCCAGCCCTTGCGCGGATGGCTCGACGCCGCATCCGCGATGACCGTCGCGAAGCTGAAGTTCGGCAACTGCGCCGCGTAGGCTTCGATCGCGTCGACCAGCACGAGGTCGAGATCGCGCGTCACGCCGTAGATCAGGTGCACCTTCTGCTGCGAGCCGCTGCGCACCAGCACCTCGAGCATCGACAGGAACGGCGCAAGCCCGGTGCCGCCCGCGAGGAACAGCAGCGGCCGCTGCACGTCGCGCAGGTAGAAGCTGCCGAGCGGCCCGTGCAGTTCCAGCGTGTCGCCGGGCTGCGCCGATTCGAGCCATGTGCTCATCACGCCGCCGGGAATCTTCTTGATCAGGAAGCTGACCTTCGCGTCAGCCGGTGCCGACGAGAACGAATAGGAACGATGTTGCCCGCTCGCGGGCACGTCGATGTTCACGTACTGGCCCGGCAGGAAGACAGGCGCGGCCGCGCCGACGTCGAGTTCGAGCACGACGGCCGCATCGTTGTGCTGCTCGACCTTGGTCACCGTCGCGGCAAACCCGCTCTGGCCCGTCTTGCACGCGACCGACGACGTCGGCACCGCGATCACGCAATCGCTTTGCGGCACCATCTGGCAGGTCAGCACGAGGCCGCCGTCCTTTTCGTCCTCGGTGAGCGCGTCGTCGATGTAGTCGTCGCCGAGGTCGTAATTCCCGCTTTCGGCGCGGCACTTGCAGGTGCCGCACACGCCGTCGGAGCAATCCATCGGCAGGTTGATCTTCGCGCGGAAGGCCGCGTCGAGAACCTTCTCGCCGGCCTTGCAGTCGATGAAGCGGGTTACCCCGTCCTCGAAATTCAGTGCAATCTTGTAGCTGGACATGGCGTCGTCTCCACTTCCTTGTCTTTTATGACGAAACAACGGGCGTCAGACGTGATAGACGTCGAGCACCTGCCGGATGTAGTCGTTCTTCAGCACGATCTTCTTGTACGAGATCAGCAGTTCGTCGCCCACCTGGCGCAACGTGACGAACATCGTGCCGAAGAAGTGATCGGTCACGCGGTAGCGGTGGTTCAGCGTGTGAAAGTTGTAGCGCACGTCCACCTCGTCGTCGCGTTCGGCCAGCACCTCGACGTTCGTCACGTTGTGGCTGGTGCGCGGCTCGGGCGTCGATGCGCCGCTGCGCTCGGTCTTGATCCGGAACACGCGATCCTCGAGGCCGCCGCGGTCCGGGTAGTACATCAGCGAGATCTGGCTCTGGTGATCGTCGGTCGGCCGGTCGTCGTCGTCCCACGCGGGCATCCAGTACGTGACGTCCTCGGTGTAGCAGGTCAGCCACGCGTCCCACTGGCGATCGTCGAGCAGGCGCGCTTCGCGATACAGCGCCGCGCAAATGGTCCCGTAATCGAAGCTCATGCCGCCACCTCCCCGCGTTCCTTCTTCAGCGCATCGCGCATCACATGCACCCAGTGTTCGTGCTGGCACACGAACAGCCCTTCGTCCTCGCTGCGCTCGCCGGAAATGCGCGGGTTCAGCCCCATCTTCTTCGCGTTCTCGTCGGGCCCGTCGACCCACAGCGGCGCGCCGCGCGACAGGTCGTTCCACATCGCCGTGATGCCCGCGTAGCCGGCCTGGCATGCACGAAACTCTTCGAGATCGTCGGCCGTGCCCATGCCCGTCACGTTGAAGAAGTCCTCGTACTGGCGGATCCGAACCGTGCGGTCGGCTTCGCTCTCGCCCTTCGGCGCGAAACAGAAGATCGTGACTTCCGTCTTGTCGACGCCGAGCGGCCGCACCACGCGGATCTGCGTGCTGAACTGGTCCATCAGGAACACGTTCGGGTACACGCACAGGTTGCGCGTCTGGTTGACGATGAAGTCGGCCTGCACGTCGCCGACGCGCGCCTTGATCTCGTCACGGTGCTGATACACCGGCCGCACTTCCGGGTTCATCGTCTGCGTCCACAGCAGGATGTGGCCGTTGTCGAAGCCGTACACGCCCGCGACCGACTTGCTCCAGCTGTTCGCATCGACGGCCTTGGTGCCGTCTTCCTTGCGGCGGCCCATCGTCGCCGCGTAGTTCCAGTGCACGGTGCTGACGTGGTAGCCGTCGCAGCCGTTCTCCATCTGCATCTTCCAGTTGCCTTCGTAGATGTAGGACGAGTTGCCGCGCAGCACTTCGAGCCCGTTCGGCGCCTGGTCGACGATCTGGTCGATGATCACGCGCGCTTCGCCGAGATACGCCTCGAGCGGCAGCACGTCGGCGCTGAGGCTGCCGAACAGGAAGCCGCGATAGTTCGCGAAGCGCGCGACCTGCTTCAGGTCGTGCGAGCCGTGCGTGTTGAACTGCACCGGATACTCGGTCGTCTTCTCGTCCTTCACCTTCAGCAGCTTGCCGGTGTTCGAGAACGTCCAGCCGTGGAACGGGCATGTGAAGCTGCCCTTGTTGCCGTGCTTGCGGCGGCACAGCATCGCGCCCTTGTGTGCGCAGGCATTGATCACCGCGTGCAGCTCGCCGGTCTTGTCGCGCGTGATCACGATCGGCTGGCGGCCGATCCACGTCGTGTAGTAATCGTTGTTGGCCGGGATCTGGCTTTCGTGCGCCAGGTACACCCAGTTGCTCTCGAAGATGTGCTTCATCTCGAGCTCGTACAGCTCGGCGTTCGTGAAGATGTCGCGGCGGCAGCGGAATACGCCGGCCTCCTTGTCGTCCTGCACGGCGGTGGCGAGCAGGTGATCCAGGTCGTTGGCTTGGTCGATCGTGGCGGACATGTTGGCTCCTCCCATGCGCGTGCCGCGTCCTGCAAGCACGCTCGCATCGGTATTGGTTGAATCTCGCGGGAACCCGGCCGGCGGCGGCGCACGCGCGCCGCCGTGCCGTCGGGCGGTTATGCCGTGGCGGAAGCGCGCAGGCGTTCGACGATCTGGTTGTCCTTGCCCTCGACGCGCGGCGTCAGCACGAAATTGAACTCGATGTCCTGGTACGCGTCGGCCTTCAACCCGAGCGCGGCGCCGCCTGTCTTAGCGGTGACGGGCGGAATCAGCTCCTCGCGCGTCGCATACGCGAAGTCGTCCCAGATCAGCGGGTCGCCGTCGATGTTGAACTGCGTCGTCAGCTTGCGGTGACCGTCGCTGGTCACGAAGAAGTGCACGTGCGCCGGGCGGTTGCCGTGACGGCCGAGGCGATCCAGCAGTTGCTGCGTCGCGCCCTGCGGCGGGCAGCCGTAGCCGACCGGCATCAGCGTGCGGAATTCGTACTTGCCGTCGGCGCCCGTCTTCACCGCGCCGCGCAGGTTGAAGTCGCTCTGCTTGCCGGTCGGGTCGAAGTGCGAATAGAAGCCGTGCGAGTTCGCGTGCCAGCATTCGACCACCGCGCCGGCCACCGGCTTGCCGTCGAGGCCCGTGACCGTGCCGTGGATCACGAGCGGGCCCGCGCCGTCGTCCGCGTCGAGGTCGATCTTCGACACGCCGTCGCGCACCGGCGCGCCCGCAACATACAGCGGCCCTTCGATCGTGCGCGGCGTGCCGCCGTCGAGGCCGACCGCCTTGTCCGCGGCATCCATCCGGATGTCGAGATACTTCTCGAGGCCGAGGCCGGCCGCGAGCAGCGCCGCTTCACCGTCCTGGCCGAGCTTGTTCAGGTAGTTGACGCCGGCCCACACTTCGTCGGGCGTGATGTCGAGATCGTCGATCGCCTTGAACAGGTCGCCGAGCAGCCGCAGCACGACCTGCTGCGTACGCGCGTTGCCGACCTTCGTGCCGTTCGCGCCCGCGTTCGACGCGGCCTTCAGCAGATCCTGCACTTCCCGGGTATCGAAAACTTTGACGCTCATGATGGTGTCTCCATGTGTATTAGGGGGAACGACGGCCTTTGCCTGGCTCGGGTTATCGCTCGACTTTCGTCAGTCCGTCGCGGGTGAAACGCCTGACCTTGTCCTCGTCGAGTTCGATGCCGAGGCCAGGGCCGTCCGGCACGGTCAGTTCGAAGTCGCTGTAATCGAGCGGCTGCGTCAGGATCTCTTCGGTGATCAGCAGCGGCCCGAACAGTTCGGTGCCCCACTGCAGGTTCGCGAAACTCGCGAACAGGTGCGCGGAGGCCACCGTGCTGAACGCGCCTTCGAGCATCGTGCCGCCGTACAGCTCGATGCTGGCGGCATCTGCGATCGCGGCGACGCGCTGCGCGGCGAACAGGCCGCCGCTCTGTTCGATCTTGATCGCGAACACGTCCGCGCCGTGATGCTTCGCGATGTCGAATGCGCTGTCGGGGCCCTGCAGGATTTCATCGGCCATCAGCGCGACCGGAAAGCGGCGCATCAGGCGCGCCAGCGCCGCGGCCGAAGCCACCGGCTGCTCGACCAGTTCGCAGCCGGCATCGGCCAGCGCCGGAATCGCGCGCGCGGCCTGCGTTTCGCTCCACGCCATGTTCACGTCGACACGCACCGATGCGCGCTCGCCGACGGCCTGCTTGATCTCGGCCACGTGGCGGATATCCGTATCGAGCGCTTTCGCGCCGATCTTCAGCTTGAACACGTTGTGGCGGCGCAGGTCGAGCATCCGCTCGGCTTCGGCGATGTCGGTGGCCGTGTCGCCCGATGCGAGCGTCCACGCGACCGGCAGGCGGTCACGGCGGCGGCCGCCGAGCAGTTCGCTCACCGGCACGCCAAGCCGCTTGCCGTGTGCGTCGAGCAGCGCGGTTTCGAGCGCGCTCTTCGCGAAATGGTTGACCTTCGCGAGCTTGCCGAGGAACGCCATCAGCGTCTGGATCCGCGTCGCGTCCTTGCCGACGATCGCCGGTGCGAGATACGTATCGATCGCGAGCTTCATTGCTTCAGGGCTTTCCGGGCCGTACGCCATGCCGGCGATCGTCGTGCCTTCGCCGAGGCCCGTCACGCCGTCGCTGCAGCACACCTTCACGAGCATCAGCGTCTGGCCGTGCATCGTGGCCACCGACAGCTTGTGCGGGCGGATCGTCGGCAGGTCGACGAGGCGGGTTTCGATGCGTTCGATGGTGACGGTGGACATGGGGCACGCCGTGGGGGTGAAGTTCTTGAGGCGATTTATACGTCTCGGCCGGATCGAGCGTCCAATACTTTTAGGCGGCCATTTCAATACCTGTCAGGTATTGAAATTCGGGAATATTCGCCAGATGTCAGGATTTACCATACCTTCCATGACAGGCAATACGGTCTGGAAGCCATGCTGGATCGGGGAAAGCGGCCACCCGGGACGCGGGCGGCCAGAGACGGGAACGGCATCGGTCGCCGCGCGCGCAGCGACGCAAAAAAGCGGCCTTGGCGGGCCGGTTTCAGGGTTTTCCTGATGCGGTGCCCGGGAGGCTCACGGGCAAGTTTCGCGACATGCGCAGTCGGCGACCGGCTTCGCGGTCGCTTGATTCGACCCGTCGTCCGCGCAAGCCCATGTGACGCCGACAGGATTCCCGGTAGCGGTACTTGCGCACCGGGTCGAGCATGCTCAGGGTTCGGCGTCAGGGCAATCCGCCGGACGTGCATGCCGGCCATGGCGAGCGCCGCGCGCTCCGGCGATTCAGCCGCCGCACCGCCCCCGGCGCGGCGGCACGGCGTCACGGCGTACCATCGACGCCCGGGTAACCGCCCAGCCTGCCCTCCACCCCAAATCCGTCGTCCGGCGCCGGCAGCCGCCCGAGCACCCGCTCGACCTCCAGCGCGACCGCGATGAGTTCGCGATCGGTGCCGGCCGCGCCATCCAGGGCGAGGCCGACCGGCAGCCCGGCCGCCGTCAGGCCGGCCGGGACGGTCATGCCCGGTACGCCGGCATTGCTGCCCGGCTCGGTATTCCGGATGTAGGTCGAGAACACCGAAGCGGTCTGGCCGTTGAGCATCATCGTGTCGCCCGCCGGGATCGGGCATGCGGTGGCGATCGTGGTCGGAAAGACCAGCGCATCGGCACCGCTGTCGGCGAGACACTGCCGATACGCGGCACGTGACCGGGTACGCCGGTCGAGCGCGGTGCGGTACGCCGCTTCGCCGATACCGTCGGGGCCGGTGATATGCCGGGCGATCTTCGCGACGTCCGGGCTCCCCACGTTTGCGACGATGTCGTCGACCGACAGGTCGTAGCCGTTCTCGACCAGATACGCGTGCATCGACGAACGGAATTCGAACATCGCGATGACGGCCGGCTCGTCGTCGAAGAACCCCGGATAGTCGTTCAGGTCGATATCGACGCACTCGAATCCCGCCTGCGCCAGCTTCGCCACCGCGGCATTCGCCACCGCGTCGACATCCGGCGCAAGGCCGCACCAGAACGTCGTGCGCGGGACCGCTAGGCGCACCGGGCGCGTCGCGCTGCGCGCCGGCATCGACGTCGGCGCGCGCGCGATCGCGACCGGCAACATCGACCTGTCGCAGCGTACCGAGGAGCAGGCCGCGTCGCTGCAGGAAACCGCATCGAGCATGGAGCAGCTGACGGGCACCGTGCGGCAGAACGCGGAGAACGCGCGGCAG